>NZ_JBJIEP010000008.1:0-230550 GCF_046557955.1 Shinella agrisoli
GGCCTCCTCCACGGGTTTCAATGCGGTCATTTCGATTTCCACTTCGCAAGGATCTGTTCGCCGGTCTTGGCGAGAAACAGTGAGCCGACGATGATGCCGGCCCAATCGTTCAGCGGCGACGGAAGCGCTGCAATCGACCAGTCCTGCGGATAGGCGCAGCGCGCGCACCATAGGACGGAATAAACGCACACCGCGCCGAACCAGAGGCCGAGCGGCGCGATGAAGAACAGCGGGAACCACCAGCCCCGGCCGGCGAGGACGGACGCCTGGGCGGTAATGTAGGCTTCGACGGCTTCGGTCTTGATCCGCTCGCGCGCCGTCTCGTTGTCGAGCTTGTGATCGACGGTATCGAGAATGCGGTCCAGCGTGCCTCCCGTGAGCCAGCCGAGAAGCTTGGCGAGTATGCTCATGTGGCCCATCCAAGACGCTTGGCCGCGGCATAGGCCATCTCGACGGCAACGCCGATACCGGCGCCAACGAGAATCAGGAGATCGGGATCGGCGCCGATCTGGTTGCCGACGTCGGCGTCGAGATAGCCGGCCGTCACCAGCGCGGCTGCGAGATAGCGCAAGGCAATGCGGGAGAGGACGGCGACCATCACTTTTTTCCTTTCAGGAGGTTGAAGAGCGCGGAGAGAAGGGAAGCGAGCCAGTTGCCGGAGGAAGTAGGGCTCCGTTCGGTATTCGCGACGGGCTTTGCCGGTAGCGAACCGACCTCAGCGCCGGCAGTAGGCGGCTCTGGCGTCGGTTGAGTGCCGCCGGACACCGGTTTCGCCTTGCTGCTGTAACCGGCAGCGACAAGCGCGCGCTCGAAGGCCTGCGCATATCCGGCGATCTTCGCCGCCTTGTCCGTGCCGTTGATGATCCGGCGCGCGCCCTCGTAGTCGGCGCGGCCGTCGCTGATGTAGTCGGAAAGCGCCTTGCCCGTGAAGCTGCCAAGCTCCATCCCGACGAAGAGAATCTTGACCGCCGTGGAAAGCTCCAGCGCCTTCGACGGGTCCTTGACGAGATCGACGCCGATCAGCAGCCCGAGCTTCGAATAGTTCGCCTTGTGGGTGATCTGGACGAGGCCACGGCCGAACCACGCCTTTCCGTCCGCGTCCTTGCGCCAGTACGGCGTCTTGACGCTCCCGAGCTTGCCGACCTTCCATGCCGCTTCAAGACGCTTGATGACCGTCTCGTCCGATGGATTGCGGTCCTTGCTGGATGCATAAACGGTTTCCTTCACCGGCTGCATCTGGCCGCCCGTCTCGTGATAGGTCGTGGCGAGAACGTATGCGAGCTGCTTCAGCGGCGTGCCTCGCCTCTCTGCCTCATCGAGAATGGCCTCGCACCCGTCGACCTGGGCTTGGGATAGAGACGTGCCGAAGATGCCGGACGCGCGCTGGCGCGCCGACGCGTAGAACGCGGAGCGGTTCATGGTGGGTTTCCTTTCGAGGGGCTATGAGATTGGTCGACAGAGGCGCAGCGCCTCCACCGGTCCGGTTAAGCCAGCATTAACCCTACGCGGCGATAGTCGCGTCCGGGGAAATCAAGAGGAGCTGGGGCATTGCAGAGACGTCTTGCGCTGATCGAAAAGCGACAGGTCCAAATCGGCAGGGTCGCAGGAGCGGCACTCACGATCAGCATCCTGGCGCTGATGCCGGTGCTGGTAATGTTCTAGGTCGAGAACTGCCGGTCGTTCGGGCTCTCCCCTCCTTACATCGCCGTGCGATACCGCCGCACGCAATATTCGTGGAGCAGCGACGTCACGGCGGCATTGGCGTTGACGTCCTCGTCCAGAATGGCGAGATGACCGATATAGCCGTTATAGCGGTTGGTCGTGACGGCATCGTTCCACGCGCCGACATTGCCGGAGCCGGACGGACGAGAGTAGGTCAGCGCACCAACGGTCGGGGCGGCGAGACCGGAGCGCACCGTCACCCGGTCGGTGACGTCGTTCATGGTGGCGAGGTAGTGTTTGATCGACGTCTTGATACCGCTCACGGCCTGCGAGGCGTTTCCGCCCATCGCGAAAAAGAACGACTGGTTCGTATAGAAGTTCGCGTTGTTCGTATTCCCGTCGCCGAGGAAGATGCGGCTGGTGCCGTCCGCGCCTGTCGCGTAGAGCGTTGCCGACACGGTGAGGCGCATCGATCCGGAGAACAGGTTGGCGTTGGTGAGCTTGTTCGACCCGTTGAACTGTACCGCCGGCACGCTGTTCATGGCGCCTTCCGCATAGGTCGGGGGGTCACCAGACGATGCGGTGAGGTGCAACGCGTTGGGGCCGAGGTCGAGCACCTGGCCAACCAGATTGCTGCCGTCCTTCGTGATCTTGGTGGGATCGCTGAAATCGTAGAACGCGCGCAGCGACGGCAAGGCGAGGATCTGGTCAAGGATTCGGCGATAATCGTAGTTGATGAGGATGGGCAGGTCCGCGCTGAACGTCTGCCCGGTGCGAATGATGCGTCCGACCATTGATTGTGCTCCTTAAAAGATGTGCTGGAAGGCGACGAGCCAGTTGCGAAGCGGCGCGACGGTGTAGGCTGAAAGGGTCGGGTCACTGTCCCGGATGCAGCCCCGGCATCCGGTCGTCGGCCCGGAGTTGCTGCCGGCCGAGGCCGCACCATTGTGGAAGGCATAGGACAGCCGCCAGCCGGTCTGTGGGGGTGCCGAGAGAGCGACGGTGATCTGCGCAGGACCCGTCACCGAAACACCGGTGATCGTCGCGCCACCCGCGTCCAGCAGGTTAAAGCCGAGATTGCCGGGATCGGTGACGGCTGTCGTATCGATGACGATGGGCGCGACCGGCACATGGCAGTCGATGACGACGTCCGATCCGTCCACCGTGATCGTCGCCGGGCTCAGCGGTCGCCAGTCCTCGCCTTCGATGACGACGCGTCGGTAGACCTTGCCATAGTATTCGCCCCACAGGCGCGTCGATGCTGCATCGATGTGCGAATGGTCAAGGTAGGTCAGGTGGTACTTCGGCCCGACGAGAAAGATGTCATCGTTCTCCTCCGACGCCTTGAGCTGAAGGAACGGCGTCGTGAAAGTGTCGCGGACGCCGATCGAGCGATAGCCGGCCGCGCTCGACGTCTGGCAAGTGAGCATGACGATGCGGTCGGACTGATCCAAGGCGCCCCTGATGTCCTCGTTGAGGTCGTCAAGCCACTCGCGCAAGTCGGCGTCATAGTTGACGTTGGAGATCAGTCCATCGGCCTCGCCGTGGATGACGTTCACCGCACGGCAATGAGCGCCGCCGGGCAGCCCCGCCAGATAGACGGCCTGCGCGATCACCTTTTCGTAAACGCCGTCCGCCGCGCCCTTCTTCAATTCGGCATAGGTCTTTCCGCCCCACGCCTGACCGGCCATGACGAGCGTGCGATCCAACTCGTCGGCCAGAATGTTGCGGGCCATCCCGGTCGAAATCGTCTCGTTGACCGCCTCGGCCAGCGGCACGAGCGGGCCGGTCAACACCTCTGACTGTTTGCCGACTGGACCGTTTGCGAACTTGAGCGCGTTGCTCGGAAACGGCGGCGTCGTGGTAATCGCGACGTCTCCGCCCTCCGCGAGTGACTGACCAATCGTGAAACTGGCCTCGTTGGCCTTGCGGGACGCATAGAAGACCTCCAGTTTGCCTGGGTTGTTGTAGGCGACCCGGTAGGTCATCGACACGTCGCGCCGGCGCGTGGACCGGAAATGCACATGCTCGCCGACGACGCGGGGCAGATCATACTTGCCTGTCGAGGTCAGTTGCACCTCCTGTGTGCCGAGCAGGCCGTAGAGATTGCCGCCGGCCTCCCACACGACCGCACCGACGTCCTGGAGCGCCAGCGCACCGATCAACGAGCCATCGGACCTCACGCCCAGCGGCACCTTGCCATCGTCCCCGACGATACCCCAGATCAGGCCGAGATTGTTACTTCCGAGCGGTTCGGAATACTGCCCGCCGATCCACTCGCCGCCCCAACGGTCGACACCCCAGAGCAATCGCCCGCCCGCACCCACCAGGCCGTCGACGAGGCCGAGATTGTTGCCTGCATAGTTGATCTCGGTCAGCAGTGCGCCCGCGTAATAGGAGCCGTCCGGCAACACGCCCCAGGGCATCTTGCCGTCGTCGGCGGAAATGGCAAAGGTCACGCCGAGGTTGTTGCCGCTGAGCTGCCATATTCCCGCCTCACCGGCGACGACCGACGCGCCAACGGCGGTCGTTGCCGCCACATCGGCGGCCGCCTTCGCCTCAACTGCGGTAGCCGGATCCGCATAGTCGCCGGTACGCGTCCACCCTGCCGGCGACGCGCTCCAGCTATACGTACCCATGTTGGGGACAGTCAGTCCGGTCACGGGATCGGTATGCGTTCCGGCGTCGTCGGTAACCTCGCCCTTCTGCAGTTCGGCCGTGCCGACAACTGCGGACAACTCGGCCCAGGTCTTCGCCGATTTGAGGCCGGCGGCGGCGCCAGCGATCGCGTCGCCGATCTCGCCGCCAAGCAGTTGCTCGGCAAGATCGTCGACCGCGATCGGCGTGACCTTCGTCACCGGATTGGTGCGCAGGCCGACCAGGCTCTCGACGGTCGCGGACGATTCCTTGTCGGTGAGACGGACTCCCGTTGCCATGCTCTTCTCTCTCGATGTTCGGTTTAGATGACGATGACCGCAAAGGGTCCGGAGACGGGCCCGGCCACGCCGTCATTGACGGGCTGGAGCCAGAAATAGTTGGTGCCCTGCGGCAGGCTGGCTGCCGACGCCTCGTAGAGGCTGACATTGTCGATCTCGGCAACTGCGGCCGCGTTGGCGGCAATGGAGAACCCGGCGCTGCCGCTGACGGCGGTGAGTGCGCCGAGACTCGCCCCCGGCGTCGTGATCGCGGATCCGGCAACCCCGGCCCCGCCGGTCAGCGACGGCGTCAGGCTGGCGCCGGAGCCGCTGAGGCTGTCGACGGTGAGGCCGAAGCGATAGGTCTTGCCGGCGGAGAGGCCGAGACCGGTCCAGGCGATCGCCCCGGCCGTCCCCGCCGCCCGGTTCGCCTTCCCGCCTGCTACGGTCCATCCGGTTCCGAGCGTCGGGGGAGGAGCTGCCGCAGCGAAGTCACCGTTTGCGAGGAGGGACGCGCGCGAAGCATCACCATGGACGCGGGCGTAGGATCCTCCGGCCTCAACGGCGACGGGAGCAAGGACGGCGTCGGTTCCGGCATCGAGGACGCCGGTGACGTTGTGGTAGAGCTGGACATGGGTGATGTTCTCCGTGTCGCCCGGGATGGTGAAGAAGATGTCGCCCTTGCCGAGGCCGCCCGTGACCACGATCAGGTCGGAATTGAGCGCGTCGGGCGCAACCGGATCGTCCGCCCCGATCGTCGTTTCTCGGGTCGTTCCCCATGCGCTCGGAATGTTGTTGACCGAAATCGCCCGAGGCTCCCACTCCACCGTGTCGCCGGCGGCATAGCCGGGGATCGAGACCGCCCCGGCGCCTGCCAGGACGGAGACCGTCCCCGACCAGCTTCCCGCGCCGTCGAGACGGTGGCGGACCTCGAACTCCCTGACCTCCACCGCGCCGCCGCCCGGCCGCAGGCGAATGACTAGTCCATCGGGATCGTCCGTACCCGTGACGCCGGTGGCGACCTCGACAACGACGGGCACGGCCGGCGGCGCGCTGGAGCCGCCGAGATCGGTTCCGACGCGCCCGTTCCACGGCGGAGGGACTTCCGCGGCAAGCCGGTCGTGCATCTCGTCGGCGGCCGGCAGCATCTGGAGGATGGAGGCGTTGTCCTCGCCGCGGTCGATGCCGGCGACGATGACGGGAATGCTCTCCTGCGCCATCGGCCCGAAATGTATGAGGTCGCCGACGCCAGGCACCTCTCCCGTGCCGACGAGCGTCACCGCCCGGTTCTCGCCGGCGATCGTCTTGATCTGGCGAAGGATGGATTCGCCCACCGTGTCGTCGTCGCCGGTATAGCGCCGCCAGCGGATGGCGTAGTCCTGCCCTTCCTCCATGACGAAGATCGCGTCGACCTCGATGCGACGGCCGGCGACGGCCGTCACCCGGCCGGCATGCATGGCCCGGACCAGGACGTCACGGGCGAGCATCACCATGTCGCCGGGCGCGGCGCGGCGCACGGAGCCCGGCTGCGTGGCGGTATAGACCGTGTTACGGTACATCCGCTCGTATTGAAGGCGGCGCATCTCCAGCCAAATCTGATCCGGGTTCGTCACGCCCGGCAGGTCCGTCGCCTCGACGACGTCGAGGGGAGCATCCTGCCAGCTTCCCTCGCCGCTCCTGCCGTCCTTGCGATAGTAGGCGTTGTTCGCTTCCACCGGGTCGGCATAGACCTCGGCGCGGGCCTTGTGACGCGGCGACAGGTCCGCCAGCATGTCCGCCTTGGTCTCGTACCGCACGTCCGCGGGCCACGGGACGACGCGCTCGCCCTCCTCGTAATCGTTCGTCTCGTCGAGGAAGGTCACCCGGTGACCGTCCGGCGGCTCGAAATATGTCGTCGACCAGCGGATGTTCGAGGCGTTGCGCGTGCTGATGTGATCGACCACGAAGGTCCGCTTCCGGTCCATCGTGACGGTCCACTTCTCGCCGTCCCACCACACGGCGCCGCGGCCGGCGGCGCCGACCATTGCCAGCACCTCGTCAAGCCCTGCGTCGAAGTCGATGACGCGATTGAAGGCGAGGTTCTTTTCGGTGCATTCCTCGTGCCATTCCTCGAAGACCGGCCAGTCGATCTCGCCGTCTGCCGCCGGCTTCGGGCACCAGTGCCCCGTCAAGACGTGGACGGCGAGCGCGGCCGGGTTCCGCGTCTCCCGCGCCACCCAGGCCGCGCCGTCCCAATCGCGCGCCGGCGACGACAGGACCTCGTTGAAGGTGTCGAGCGTGCCGTTGAGCTGGTCTGTTGCCCTCACCCGCATGGCCCGCAGCGCGAGCGGCCGGGGGAAGTTGATCGGGTACTCCGGCCGGTGGCTCTGGAGGGCGAACCACTTCACCTTGTCGCTGATGTTCGCATCGTCCGAATTGTCGGAGGTGCGCGTGATCCGGTATTCGTAGTGCCCGCGCACCGGATGGTCGAAGGTGACGGCGCGGAAGAACGGAACGGTCTTCTTCTCGTTGGGGGTCAGCGTCCCGAGATAGGTGTACTCCTCCTCTCCGACGAGACGCATCTCGAACTTCAGGTCGAGCGCGCGCGACTTGACCTTATCGCCGTCGCGGCGGTTGAGCCCGTTCTCGAAGATCAGGATGATTGTCGCCGCCGTGGCGTCCCGGGCGGTGAACCGGCTGATGGGCTTTTCCACGAAGGGGCCGACGAATTCGCCGTAGTCGTCGCGCTCCCGCTCACGCACCAGCTCGGTCCCGATGCTTTCCTCCAGGACCTGCGTCGCATAGAGCGTCAATGGCGGGTCTTCCGGAAGGCCCGTCGGCGTCTCCTCCTCGATCTCGTCGAACTTCGACAGGTCCGTCCGGCCGATGCGCGGCTCGCTGCGCACGACCGGCCCGTATCCCTCGAGGAAGATCGTCCTGAGATAAAGCCGGTCCCCCACCACCTCGGTATAGGTTCTCGCGGCATAGCGCGGCGCATAGCGCACCTTGCCGAGCACCAGCGGAACCTGGGAATCCGGCGAGAACTCGTTCTGCCATCCGGAGATGACGTAGTTCGGCTTCTCCTTCTTCTCGCCCTGCTGCGGAAAGAGCGCGTTCAGCAGCAGGCCGCCCGCCATCATGAGGCCCGCGCCAATGACGGCCTTGCCGAAGGCGCTGGTCACGTTGAGCAGGCCCGCGACGGGACCGGCCAGCGCCGCGGCCGCCACCGAAACCATCAGGGACAGCACCGAGCGCATCGACGATCCGCCGGGGATGACGCGGACGACGACATGGACGCCGGCATGCGGCCGCACGTGCCGCCAGACGGCGCGGTCGACGAAGCAGACGCCGCGGTCGGAAACGAGATCGACACGGATGCGCTCCGCGGGCGGCATCGCTGACATGCCGATGCGCAGGATCTCGGCGATCGTCGCGCCGTGCGGCACGGAGAACCGGATGCGGGCTTCCGCCGGATCGAAAGCCGGCATGATCGTCACCGGCACGGCTCCGCCCCCCGGCTGCAAGGCCGGTGCTGTCGATTGCGCTGCGTTCATGCTCAGATCAGGTCCCGATGTCGGTAGAAGCCGGCGAAGGCCGAGGCCCAGCGGCCGGTGTCGATGCGCTCCACGATGGCGCCGCCCGACTGGCGGTCGCTATGGAGCATGTGTCTGGCGTCGATCATCACGCCGATATGGCTGTCATGACGGCCGCGCCGGAACAGCGCGGCGTCGAATTCCCTCGGCGCGTCGACGCGCACCCACCGGCCCGCTGCGATCTCGCCTTGGGCAAGCCCGGCAATGTCCGCGAGATCGTCCGGGCCGGTCGTCTGGTAGCTCGGCAGGGCAATGCCGCGCTCGCCGGCGAAGACCAGGCGCAGCAGGCCCCAGCAATGGCACCCGGCCGCGCCGCGGTCCTCGTCCGCGTAGGGCATGCCGACGTAGGACGCGCTCCAGTGCATCGCCATCAGAAATGCAGCCCCGGAAACCGTTCCTTGGTCGTGCGGTCGCGCGGGCAAGGATCCTCGTGGATCTTCCGACGCTCGAAGGAGAGCGACACGCTCCCGCCGTCGCCCTCCGCTCCCTCCATCAGGAGTCCGAGGAACTGGCGCTCGATGAAATCCGGGCTGGAGCGCAGGACCACCGCCATGTCGACGGTCGCCGGCTCGTGCGTCGAGGTCAGCACCTCCGCGATACGGCTATCGAGGATGTCGAGCACCAAAGACGCGGCCATCGGCGCGTCCGTTGTGTCGTCCGGCAGGTCGATCCCCATGCTGATCGTCAGGAAGACCTTCTCCTCGCCCAGCCAGGTCGAGCGCGTGCCGAACTGGAGCGGGGAGACGCTGACCATCTCCGTCGCGTCGGACGAGACAAGGATGTCCTCGTCGAGGTCCGGATGCCGGATGCGCAGCAGCACCACCTCGTCGTTCGGGATGGCCGTGCTGTCCAGCAGGCGACGGGCCGTGGGCGATATCGCTCTCATGCCGGGAGCCTCATGAGGCTGAACCGCACGCGGTATTCCTCGACGTCGACCTGCATCCGCTGCGGCAATCCCTGATCGGCGAACATGACGAGCATGGTTTCCGGGAAAAGAAGAGTTTTATCGTTCTCATCAAGCAAGGGCTCGCAATTTTCATCGAGCATCGCAAACCCATCGATCAGCGGCGCCGGCATGGTGAAGGGAAGCGTTCCCTTCTTCAGCGTCTCGCTGAAGAACCTGTCGAACACGCCGAGCTGCCACCGTTCCAGGGAGGTCGAGAACGGGACGGTATCGACGACGGCCGCGAACTTCAGGCGAACCGAAGGCGGGCCGGCGTCGGGACGGAACACCGCCCGCCCCTCTCCGGACTGTTCGGCATAATCGGCCCTCAGCGGTGGCGGAAGCTCGGAAGGATAGGACGGAACGCTCACATCACCTTCCTTCGCGGACGCACGCCCATGCCCCGCAGCTGGCGGTTGGCCTTGAGCTGCGAGGCCACCTTCTTCGCCGTCACGCCGCCGCCGGACCAGAAGTCCTCGCCGATCACCTCGAACATGGTAACGACGTTGTCGCCCTTCTCCAGTGCCCGAACGCCAGACGCCTCGTCCGTCCACCGGTCGAAAACGTTCGGCTTGGTGAAGGCGCAAATCTCGCGGTTGGCCGGAAGCGGGAGCGCGCCCGGTCGCGTCCCGGCTTTCGGTGTGCCGAGCGCTCCACGCGGCGGCCGCGCGGCGGAGGTGCCGACAAGCACGGCAGACGGTTTTGGCTTGGCGGCGGATGGGTTATTCGTCATCATCGTCGTCCTCGACAGGAGATTTCTTCTTCGGCTTCGACTTGGGTTCAGGTTCGGGGTCGTCGATCGCCGGGCCGCCGTTATGGCCCATCATCGGGTTGACCGGTGCTTCGCGCTCCGGCAGGTCCATGACGTCACGGACCTCGTCGTAATGCATCCAGCCCTGGTGACCGCCGGCCCCCATCGCCTTCGCGAAGTAGTCTGCCTGATCCTTCAGAGAGCCGCGCAGCAATGCGCCGGGGTTGAATTTCGCCTCGTAGATTTCTGCCTCGTCGTCATCGAGGAGGCAGCGTGCAATCGACTGTTCCCACGCTTCGAACCATGGGCCGAGTGCGTACGCGACGAAGAACTGCCCCAGGGCTTCGATGCCAGAACCCCAACTTGTCTCATCGACCATGAGAAGCGGGCGCGGCACACCCGTTACGCGGGCGATTTCCTCGACTTGCAGCTTGCGCAGTTCGGACATCTGCGCATCACGTGCCGTCGAGCCGACGACTTTGTACTGCGCCCCTTCGAGGATCGGCGTCGAGCCAGCATTGTCGACGCCGGTATGGCGTTCAGCCCATGAGGTTTTCAGACGCAGGTAAGCGTCTTCGCTCATTTCTTCCGCAGATTCTATGACGCCCTCAATGAATGAGCCGTTCTTGAAGATGCGACCCGCCGCGAGCTCGGCAGACAGGGCAAGGCCGATTGCCTCGCGGGCCTGTTCAACGAGCGAGAACCCGTTGATGCCGTCGAGCGACGCACCGCGAAGGTGGAAGATATCGGAAGCCCGGTATCTTACCCTCGGCCCCGTTACCGGCTGGTAGACATAGTCGAGCGTCCAGTCCGGCAGCATCTTCACCGACATGCGGCGCGGATCGAGCGGCACAAGCCCGGTGATGATCTTCTTACCTGTTCGCAAGCTCGTGGACCGCAAGATCAACGCATAGGCGTTCTTGTGGACCAGCGCGCGGAGCTGCATCGTTGCCCGGAAATCGAACGCCGACTGGAAGCTGTTCGGCTTGCGGTGCAGCACCTTGAACAGCGGGTGGTCAATAGCCTTTTCCTTTGTCTCCTGGTTCTTCAGATGAAGCGGGAGCATGCCGATTGAATTCGAGATCAGGCTGACAGCCCGGAACATTGCAGGATTCTTCAGGGCCGTCTCGACATTCACCGTGAAGCCGGATGCCGCCAGCAGGCCATCGCGCAGGAAATCGATGATCTTCGGGTCCGTCAGCGAGAGGCCGACATATTCCTCACCGCTGGCGCGTGGCGTTGACTTGCCGGCGGCCTTGCTGCCACCCGGCCAGAGGCGATTAAAAATTCCCATCCGGCTATACCATCCGAATCCCGCGTGTCGCGTATGGCGACTTCTTCGCCTCGACGAGCTCGTTGTCTGCCGCGCCGACGGCCATTGCTACCGTGACCATGCCGTCGATCCTTCCTCTTGAGCGGTTCTTGTCGAACGCTCGGTTGTTCTGGGCGTCATAGTCGAGCGCCGCGTTGGCTGCGCACGAGTAGGTTACCGGTGAACTGTCGATCACGATCGTCCGCTTGAGGATGCGATCCTCGAGCTTCTCGATCGACCGCGGCATGGTGAGCTGCTTGTCTTCGAACAGTACTTTCTTGCCCTGCGCATGGCTCACCAGCTTCAGGCCTACACCCTTCGGCTCCTTGGAACCCATGAAGCGCCACACCGGGAACCCGATGTCCTTGCAGGCGGCCATGAAGTCCGCGATGCCGGCCGGGTCGAACGCAAGAAACTCGACGGTGTGCTCTCGGCAGATCCGCGCCACCTCTGCGGCTACAAACGTCTTGTCGATGACCGCCCCCGGGACGGCCGTCAGCGTCACGTTCGGGTCAGCCGCCCACTCCTCATACGGAGCGTTGTCGGCAAGCCCTCGCTCCTTGATCCCTTCGCGTGTCGTCCAGTACCAGGTCTTGACCTGAAGCTTCCCGCTCCGATCCAGCCAGCAGCAGGACAACGCGGTCAGGTCGTTCTTTTCCGAGAGGTCGAGCGAGAGCCAGCACTTGCAGCCCTTCAGCTTGGCCTCATCGACGGCTCCCTGCACCGCCGACCATGCGTCTTCCGCAATCCAGAAATCGGTCGAGCCGATCGGGACGCCGAAGTACAGCCGCTTCACTGAGAACGCTGTCGACAGGAGCACCTTGGCGGTGTTCACCTCGCCCCGGATATTCTCGATCGGGAATGTCACACCCAGCGCCGGCAGAGCCTTCGGCCAGCACGCCTCATTCTCGAAGACCGTTTCTCGGTCAGCCTTGTCGATCCGGGCGATGAAGGCGAAAGCCTCGTCGTCCTTGATCTGGCCGCTTGCGACCTTCTGGTAAAATTCCGAATAGTCTGTGCCGACGATCTGCGTCGACGCCGGCGTGTTCGTGCCGAGCAGCATCAGGGCATCACCCGGCATTTTCGCGATGGCGCGCTTCCACAGTTCGATCGAGGTGTTCGACTTGAACTCGTGGATTTCGTCAGCCGCGACCAGCGTGGGCTTCGGGCCTGAGACCGCCTCTCCGTTCGCCAGCGACTGAAACACCGACTCCGTTGCCGGAAACTCGATCTTCCAGGCGTTGTCACCCTCGCCGCGGATGACGGCTACCTCGCGCGACACAAGACTGTCGCCTTCGTCGTGGCCGGGAATATCAGCCCGGCACATCGACACAGCGTCCTTGAACAAGACGTTGGCCGTGGCCTTGTCCTGCCCGATCGCGAACGCCTTGGCACGGCGGATGCCGTAGAAGCCGGACATATACAGCCCGACCGCCGCCATGAACGGCGATTTGGCCTGACCCTTCCCTGTCTCCAGCCAGCCAGACCGAAACCGCATGCGGCCGCTAGACTTGCGCCACCCGAACAGCGACCCGGCGACGAAGGTGTGCCAGGGCAGCAGATTGAAGGGCTCGCCCACCTTTGCACCCTCGGTAATCGAGAGCATCGCGGGGAAGAACCCGATTGCATGTGCCGCCCTATCCGGCGCCCAGTACAGATCCCGGCTGGATCCGTCGATGATATCCTTCAGATGCCGTTCGGCCGCGCCTGCGACCAGTTCCCCAACGACGAGGCGACCTTCGACTGCATCCCGCGCCCAATTGGTGGTCGGGTCATTTGGATACCGGCTTGAGATAGGCGTCACTTGCGCGGCTCACTTTCGCCTTCTTCTCGATCTTGCCGGCAGCGTTGCGGCGGCGAGGCGAAAGACCAAGCTCCGCCTCGATCCGGTCAGCGTCGGCGCCGGCTTCACGCATCGCCGTATAATGCGGGTTCATCCTGGCGATCGATTTCGGGTTGCCTCGTTTCGGCTTCAGGACCGGCCCCTGTTCCGCGACGGTTCGCGACGTGCGATCGAACATCACGTAGGCCATGATCAGTCGCTGGATCGAATGCCGGTTGATCGGAGACAGAATGTTCCGCTCCCGCATTTCGGTCGTAACCAAACGCCAGTACTCCCGCGCGCTTTCGACCTCCAGCTCATCCGTGAGAAGCAGTCCCCAATTGGGTTCCGGCACGATCGAGCCACTGCCGTCGATCACGTCCATGACATTTCACCCCTACGGGGTGCCCTCAACTTTTCTGTTTGAAATATGCTTTCGGTGCGAACGCTGCCCCCGGGCGGTCCAGCCCCCTTTGGCACCTGGACTTTTGATACCCCTCCCCCTCGGCAGAATCATGCTCCATAGCGCAACATTCTTTCGCGACTGTCGATTCTCGGGTGAGGTCAGCCGCCTTAACGGTTCCATGGGTGGTTCGGGTCGAGGGGGCGGCCATCCGCTCCCGTCCCGGTCCTGATCTTTCCCCGCTCCTCCTGCTGGATGCGGATGTCGTGGTGGTCAGGGCAGGCGACTTCCCAATTCGAGCGATCCCAGAAGAGGCGTTGGTCGCCCTTGTGTGGGATACGGTGGTTGACGACCAGGTGCATTCGCCTCGGGTTCGTCTGGGCAGAGCCGTCCATGCGAAGGTTGCCGGCATTGAGCAGGCCGGCGGCCTTGCACCGCTCGCAGAATTGGTTTTCCGGCAGGGCAAGAAAGGCCTTGCGGGCCTTCTCCCATTTGCTGTCATAGCCACGTTGGCGGGCCGATGGGCGATGATCTGGCTTCACCTGTCGTCCTTTCGGCGCTGCTGCTGGCGATCACCTCGCATGGGGGATCGATGAGCTGTGGGGCAAGACGGCATCGCTTCCCTGTATGTACAAAAATAATTCCCGTACGTACAAATAATCCTTGCTTCGCGACCTGAATTATCGTACGTACATTATATGAAGATCGTATGGGACGAACCGAAACGAATTGCCAATATCGAGAAGCACGGCCTCGACTTCGCGGACCTGTCTTTCGAATTCTTCCTTACCTCGGTGGTCGTTCCTGCCAAGGCTGGCCGTTCGAAGGCGATTGGTCGCCTCGCAGACGGAACGGTCGTCGTGATCTTCGTAACCCTCGGCACCGAGGCGCTTTCGGTTATCTCGATGCGCCCGGCCCGGAAAGACGAAAGGAGCCTGATCTGATGGCCATCAAGTACAAGCGCCACGAGGAGTTCCAGCCCGGACGTGGCTATTCGAAAGAGGACTGGGACGCCGTATCCGATAATCCTCCCCTGACCGAGGAGGAAATGAAATCCGCTCGCCCGTTCAAGGAAGCTTTCCCCGATATCGCGGAGAAGATGGAGAAGGCTGTCCGGGGACGCCCGAAGGCCAATGTCACCAAGACGCCGGTTACAATCCGCCTCGATCCCGATCTTGTGGAGCATTACAAAGCCACCGGCAAAGGCTGGCAAAGCCGAATGAACGACGATCTACGAAAAGTCGCCGGCTTGTGATGAATGGCCGTAGGGTGTTCCGGCCCTACGGCCGACCGACGCACGAACGGAGAGAACGTGCGAGGTGATTGAAGCTATCGACTCCTGCGCCCAGACGTTGCATCTTGCTACGCGCTTGCCAACTTTGGGGGAGAAAACTCATGCTGAAGCCACTACGCTTGCTAACCGCCGCGTCGCTCATCGCTATCCCGTCCGGGGCTTCAGCAAATAGCCAGTTCGCTACCGTGGAAGCCGCATACCAAAGCGATGGATCGATCTTCATGTCGTCGCTTTATGCTACCGCAGGACAAGAGCCGGTGGATGGAGACTACGTCTTCGAAGGCTATGTTTTGCATACAACTGAAGGAGTGTCCGTGCCTTGGACGGTCCGCGTGCCAGCTGAATTGGACGTCCCCGACATCGCATCAGTACAAGCCATTTCGCAGGAGCGAATCGTCCCACGGCACTCATATACGTTCGAATCCGGCGGGGCGTCTGTTGAGAAAACCTTCTTTGACGTTCGAGGCGATGAGGCTCGCGGAACCCTCGCTGTCACCGACGACCCCTTGCCTATCATTGCATGGCTCGTGATTGGCGGGTCTGTAACAGTTCTCGGTACGGTGGGGATTTACATGTTTGGTTGCGAGAAGATCGAAACGAAGGTCACCGTCGGCCTTAATAGCACCATCACGCACGAAACTAGCTGCACAAAGAAAATGTGATGTCCGATTGCATCGCTTGACCTGATCTCAGGACGCATTTCCCCCATCGCGCCGGATGCATATTTCCGGCAGTGGGACCGGCAGCTGTCCAGCGCGAAGCATGGAGGGCGCAAATCTCGACATCCCAGAGAAGCAGGAATTTATACCGGATCACGAAAATCCGCAAGACCATATTCCTGATCGATGCCGTCCAGTGCGGACATAATTCCCAGAACCCGTTGTCGCGAGGCCGCCGGCAGACTGTTGATGCAGGCTTCGGCATGTATCCGAAGCGAGACCTTGCGCCCCCGGCCGCGCGGCAGATGGCGTCCCAACTCCGCATTCAGCCGCTGCCGCCGATTGAAGCGCGCCTTTTCTGCCACTTCCGCCCTGTGGAATCTGAACGCCTGTTCTCGCTCGAACATCTGGATCATCAGGAAGCGGATATCGTCCTCGGCAAAGATCACCGGCCTTTGCTTGACCGAAACGAAGTCGATAACCCCCTCAACCTCATCCTTCACCGGCTTGAAGCCGTGCTTCGGATCACGCCGGATGAAGACATAGCCGGGGAACAACGGCAGCCGCCGAGCGCGCATCTTGTGACCCCGATGCGCTCGGATTTCCTCCCAGAAGGCCGGCATGTACAGGTCTATGCTGATGAGGCGCGCCGACGGTTTCCTCAGTTTGCCCGACCCAGCGAGGAGGCCGGTGATGTCCCGAGCGGCATTTCGGCAGGCTGACGTCGAGCGGCTGATCAAGGCCGCGAAGTGTCAGGGCGCCGCTCTCCAAGTGGACCTGCGGTCACTGGTTGTCACCATAATCCCCACTATCCACAGCCCGGCGAGCATTGACACTCCGCCGGGATCGGCCGGCACGTCAGGGGTGGGCACTTACGCCCCTGATGGAAAGGAAAATTGGGATGAGGACTGACAGGCCCGGCTATCAGTACCGGGACAACAAGGACGGCACGCGCGTCCATTACTGGAACCCGAGGAGAGCGATAAAAAGCGCTCCCGCGTTCCTGACCACGGTGAGGCTCGCGGACGGCCTCACCGATGAGGAGTTGGCAAAAGAATGCCAACGTCGCACCGCCCAGCTACGCGCGGATCTTGACGCGAAGGACGCTCCGGTGAAGTTCGACGGCACGATCAAATCGCTGATCGAACTGTTTCGCACCGATCCAACCAGTTCCCTGCATACCGTGAAGCACTCGACCCGTATCAGAGACTATGAGCCGAGCTTGCGGGTGCTGGAGAAGAATGTGGGCAGCCGGGACATCAACGCCCTCCGTTCGTCCGACTTCAAGCGCTGGTACGAGCAATGGCGGAAGAAGGGCCACAGGAGGGCCGCGGGCGCGATCAAGCTCCTTCGGCTCATAATCTCCTATGGAGCCGGCGAGCGATTACGGGGATGCCGCCAGGCGCGGGAAATCCTTGCCGACATGCGCTTCGAGCAACCGGCACCGCGCAAGGTCGCAATGACCTACGAGCAGTGCGCGGCCATCGTTAGGAAGAGCATCGAAATGAATTGCCCGTCCATCGGCTTCGTCGAGGCCGTGAAGTTTGAAACGGCCCTTCGCCGTATCGATGTCATTGGAGAGTGGGCACCGCCGCCGGAAGGCGGACCTTATCGCTGGTCTGGGCTGATGCGCAAAGACCTGTCGAAAGAGCTCATCCTCAAGGTGAAGACGAGCAAGACCGGCGCGGACGTGGCGCGCGACCTGTCCACCTGCCCGCTCGTCATGGAGGCCCTTGAAGCCTACGTCATCCCGGATATCGGCCCTGTGGTCCTCGACGAGGACACCGGCAAGCCCTACTGGAGCGACCGCTACATCAAGAAGTTCTCCATGGTGCGGAAAGCGGCAGGCGTGCCGGATGACGTGTGGTCGATGGACACGCGCGCAGGAGCTGTGTCGGAGACGATAGAAGCGACGGGCTCGATTGAGGTGGCGCGAGAACTTGCCACGCACACGACTACTGAGATGACGAAAAGGTACAGCCGCGGCGATGGCCTTGAGGCAAGCCGCAAGGTTGCCCAGGCACGAGCCGAATCGCGGGCGAAATCCAGCGAGTGACATGAAGTGAAACGCGTGACACGCCGTCGCCGTAAATAATTGAATTTTCTGGAGCGGGTAGCGGGAATCGAACCCGCGCGTTCAGCTTGGGAAGCTGACAGGCTACCATTACATCATACCCGCAGGGCAGCGCCGATGGAACGCAGTCATTCAACAGTTCGTCCGGCGTGTCAAGCGAGGGGCATGGCGGAGGTCCCTGCTAACGCGTCAGCCGGTCGTCGGAGCGCTCGATGAGCTTCGGCATGATGAGGGCCTGGAGCGCTTCGGGCGGCTCGCCCTCCATGCGGCGCAGGATGTATCGGCCGAGGAGTTCGCTCGGCTCGTGGATCGGCAGGAAATAGGTGGTGATGGGCGGGGCGAAATACTGGCTGACGTTGAGATCGTCGGTGGCATTGATGACGGCGTCGCGGCCATGCACGAGGCCGCGGGCGTGGAAGCCGGAGAAGGCGCCGAGGGCCGACGCCTCGTTGGCGCAGATATAGGCGGTCGGCGGATCCGGCAGGGCGGACATGGTGAGGACGCTCTCGCGGCCGAAGGCGGGGGTCAGGCGGCCGTGGGCGACGAGCGCGGCATCGAAAGAAAGGCCGGCCGCTTCCAGCGCGCGGCGGTAGGCCTCGAAACGTGTGATGGCATAGCTGAGTTCCGCCGTCGGGTTGATGAGCGCGATGCGGCGATGGCCGCGCCCGGCAAGGCGCGCGACGGAGTGGCGGATCATCTGCTCGTTGTCGGCGTCGACATAGGCGTGCGGGGCGTTGCGGATCGTCGTGCCGTAGGTGACGAAGGGGAAATCCGCGTCCTGCATGATGCGCACGCGCGGATCGTCGGCCCTCGTGCCGGAGACAATGATGCCGTCGGCTTTCCTCAGCGAAACGATCTGGCGGATGGTGGCAAGGCTCTCCTCGAAATTGCGCACGGCATAGAGCGAGACGCGGTAGGGGCTTTCCTCCAGCGCCCACGAGATGCCGCTGAGGAGCTGGGCGTATTCGACGCCTTCCCATTCGTTCTGCTTCGGGCCGGGGGCCGTCATGATGGCGGCGACCTGGTATGTCTTGCCGGTGCGCAGCTGCACGCCGTGCATGTTGAGCTGGTAGCCGACGCGCTTTGCGGCGGCGACGACGATGGCGCGCGTTTCCGGCCGCACCTGCGGGCTGTCGTTCAGCGCCTTCGACACGGTGGCGATCGAAAGGCCTGTTTCCTGCGCGATGGTCTTGATCGTCGGTCTTGGCATCGCGTCTCGGCTCGTCACGATTGTTCCTGGCTGAGGGAGGCGGAGAGGAGAATATAGGCCGCAGAGGTCCAGGCGAAAGCCCTGTCCCGCAACCCCCTCCCCGACCGGGCATCGAAGTTTTCCGCCATACCGTTTCTGGAGGCAAGAGAACAGAACTTTTCCGCAACAGAGCGGGCAAGTTCCATTTCTCCTTGCCGCCGCAGGCCATCCCACAGAAGCAGCGTCGTCGGTGCCCAGATGGGGCCGCGCCAATAGCCGCCGTCCTCGTAGAAGGGGCTATCGGGGCTTTCGGTCGCCGGCCCCCACTCGGTGACGAAGCCGCCTTCGCCGAGGCGGGCCAGAAGTTTCCGGGCCATTTCGCGCGGCAGGCGGTCGCCGAGCAGGAGCGGCATGAACTGGATGAAGTTGCGGTCGGGCAGCAAACGTCCGGGGTCGTCCGCGAGCCGGGCGCGGAAGGTCTCGCCGGTCCAGAGCTTCTCGACGAGCATTTTCCCAAGGTCATCCGCCTTGGCGCGCCATGCGGCGGCGCGGACGGCATCGTCCTCCAGCAGGTCGGCCAGCGTGCCGCAGGCAAGGATCAGGAAGGTCGGCAGGTCCGGCGAGACGACGGGGCCGCCCTCGGCGAAGAAGGTGGCGTTGTCCCAGCCGCTGTCGTTGCCGTGGAAATAGCCCGGCAGCGTGCCCTCGCCGGCGCGGGCGTGGGTCAGCCAGTAGTCGACCTGCCGGCCGATCTTCTCCTTGAGGTAGGCCCTGCGCTCCGGCGTGAGGAAGCCGGGCTGCATGGCCTCGATCAGCGAGACGGCCCAGCCGTGCACCGGCGGCTTGGTGAAGGCGAAGAGCACGTCGCGGTCGCAGTTTCGGCTCGCGCACGATGGCACGGCCGATGGCGACGCGCCGGCGCTGGCCGCCGGAAAGCTGGCGCGGCTTGCGGGCGAGCAGTTCCTTGATGCGCAGGATCTCGGCGGCGCTCTCGACGCGCCGGTCGATCTCGTCGCGCTTCATGCCGTTGAGGGCGAGGCCGAAGGAGAGGTTCTTGCGCACGTTCATGTGCGGGTAGAGCGCATAATTCTGGAAGACCATGGCAATGTCGCGCCTGGCGGAGGGCACATGGGTGATGTCGCGCTCGCCGAGGCGGATCGCACCGCCGTCCAGTTTCACAAGGCCGGCGATGGAGCGAAGGAGCGTGCTCTTGCCGCAGCCCGAGGGCCCAAGGAAGCAGACGAACTCGCCGTCGGCGATGTCGAGATCGATGCCTTTCAGCACGTCCAGCGCGCCGAAGCCCTTGCGGAGATTTTCGATACGGATCGATGCCAACGGATTCCTCCCCTGTCGGCGGCAACGTTTGGGCTACTCGGCCGGGGTTAAACGTTTATATCATAATAAAAACGTTTAATTTCTTTTGTAAAGCAGAAATATCTGGGAGAGGGCAGCGTCGTCCGAGGCTAAGGCCGGCCATCGTAAGCCGTTGCGGGAACGGCGTTATCCGGCACGGAAGTGCTTGGAGAGCTTCAGGCCCTGCGCCTGGTAGTTGGAGCCGAGGCCGGAGCCGTAGAGGCCTTCCGGCGCGTCCAGCATGTGCTCGTAGACGAGGCGGCCGACGATCTGGCCGTGCTCGAGGATGAAGGGCACCTCGTGGCTGCGCACCTCCAGGACGGCGCGGCTGCCCGAGCCGCCGGCCGGGGCATGGCCGAAGCCGGGATCGAAGAAGCCGGCATAGTGCACGCGGAACTCGCCGACGAGCGGATCGAAGGGCGTCATCTCCGCCGCATAGAGCGGCGGCACGTGCACGGCCTCGCGCGAGACGAGGATGTAGAACTCGTCCGGGTCGAGGATCAGCTCGTTGCGGCCGCGGCTGAACAGCGGCTCCCAGAAATCGAAGATGTCGTGCTGGTTCTTGCGGTCGACATCGACGACCGAGGTGTGGTGCTTGCCGCGATAGCCGATGAGGCCGTCCGGGCCGGTGCCCTTGAGGTCGATGGAAAGCGCGATGCCGCCGCCGGAGACGTTGGGCGTCTCGCTGGCGACCAGCGTGTCGGATGCATGGAGCGCCAGCAGCTCGCTTTCGCCGAGCAGGGCGTTGCCCTTGCGGAAACGGATCTGCGAGAGGCGCGAGCCGCGGCGCACGACGATGGGGAAGGTGCGCGGCGAGATCTCGAGATAGAGCGGGCCGGAATAGCCGGCGGGGATCTTGTCGAATTCCTGCGCGCGGTCGGTGATGACGCGGGTGAAGATGTCGAGCCGGCCGGTGGAGCTCTTCGGGTTGGCCGAGGCGGCGAGCCCTGCCGGCAGGTCGAGGCTTTCCATCAGCGGCACGATGTAGACGCAGCCCGTTTCCAGCACCGCGCCCTGCGTGAGGTCGATGACGTGCAGTTGCAGCCGGTCGAGCTTGTCGGCGACGAGGTGGGACGGCCCCGGCAGGAAGCTCGCGCGCACGCGGAAGGCCTTTGCGCCGAGGCGCAGGTCCAGGCTCGCCGGCTGGATCTGGTCGCCGTCGAGCACGGCCTCGCTCTTCAGCCTGCCGCTTTCGAACAAGCCGCGAATGGCGTGGTCCGCCAGAATGCCCGTGCTGCGTGCCGCAGAAGCCATGATCGTCCCGTCCCGTCAGAAGGTCCGAACAAAACCAAATGCCGGCAATTGACGCAAGCGCGGGCGCGCAGTAATAGCAGGGTTATCCCGTGGTGATTTGGCCGGCCGGCTTGCAGCCACGTTAAACAAGTAGCTAAAAAGGCCGGGTATCGAACCGGCCTGCTTTCGCGGCCGGTTTTTTTGTTTGAAGGCGACGATCACATGAGCAAGTCCTGGCGTCCGGCCACCCAACTCGTCCACGGCGGCACCACCCGTTCCCAGCATGGCGAAACCGCGGAAGCGATCTTTCTGACGCAGGGGTTCGTCTATGACACCTCCGCAGCCGCGGAAGCCCGTTTCAAGGGCGAGACGAACGGCTTCATCTACGCCCGCTACGGCAGCCCGACCAACGACATGTTCGAAAAGCGCATGTGCATGCTGGAAGGCGCCGAGGACGCCCGCGCCACCGCCTCCGGCATGGCGGCCGTTTCCGCCGCGATCCTCTGCCAGCTGAAGGCCGGCGACCATATCGTCGCCGCCCGCGCCCTCTTCGGCTCCTGCCGCTGGGTGGTCGAGACGCTGGCGCCGAAATACGGCATCGAGTGTACGCTGGTCGACGGCCGCGACCTCGCCAACTGGGAAAAGGCGATCCGGAAGAACACCAGGGTCTTCTTCCTCGAAAGCCCGACCAACCCGACGCTGGAAGTCATCGACATCGCCGGCGTTGCAAAACTCGCCAACCAGATCGGCGCCAAGGTCGTCGTCGACAACGTCTTCGCGACGCCGCTCTTCCAGAAGCCGCTGGAGCTCGGCGCGCATGTCGTCGTCTATTCCGCCACCAAGCACATCGACGGCCAGGGCCGCTGCCTCGGCGGCATCGTGCTTTCCGACAAAGAGTGGATCGACGAGAACCTGCACGACTACTTCCGCCACACCGGCCCCGCCATGTCGCCGTTCAATGCCTGGACGCTCCTGAAGGGCATCGAGACCCTTCCGCTGCGCGTAAAGCAGCAGACGGAGAATGCGAGCCGCATCGCCGATTTCCTCGCCGGCGAGAATCAGGTCGCCCGCGTGATCTATCCGGGCCGCAAGGACCATCCGCAGGCCGACGTCATCGCCAAGCAGATGACGGGCGGCTCGACGCTCGTCTGCTTCGAGCTGAAGGGCGGCAAGGAGGCGGCCTTCGCGCTGCAGGACGCGCTGGAGGTCGTGAAGATCTCCAACAACCTCGGCGACACCAAGAGCCTCATCACCCACCCGGCGACGACGACGCACAAGAACCTGACCGACGAGGCGCGCGCCGAACTCGGCATCTCGGCCGGCACCGTGCGCTTTTCCGCCGGCATCGAGGACAGCGACGACCTCGTCGAGGACTTCGCGCGGGCGCTTTCCAAGATCGGCGCGTGAGCCGCTGCCATTAAGGTAAACAACGAGAAGGCGCCGGCCGGAGGGGCCGGCGCCTTCTTTGCATATTCTTGACGAAGCCACATTGCTGTAGAATAGCTGAATATAACCAGTTCAAGGCTTGCCCATGTATCGTGCGCTGACCCGCGACATCGAAGTGACCGTAGAGCCCTACTATCTGGCCGACCAGTCCGATCCGGAGGACAGCCGGTACGTCTGGGGGTACCGGGTGGTCATCGCGAACCATTCGGACGTCGCCGTGCGGCTGATGACGCGCTACTGGCACATCACCGACCAGAACGGCCAGGTCGACGAGGTCAACGGGCCGGGCGTCATCGGCGAGCAGCCGGTGCTGCGCCCGGGCGACACCTACGAATATTCCTCCGGCTGCCCGCTCGAAACGCCTTCCGGCATCATGTTCGGCCGCTATCGCATGGAAGCGGAGAACGGCGAAGCCTTCGACGTCGCCATCCCCGCCTTCTCGCTGGATACGCCGGGGCAGGTGCGGGTCTTGAACTGACGGGACGGAAAGGCTGCCCCTTTTTTACTGCGGCAGCACTTCCGACGCCTCGAAGCGGTAGGTGGTCGAGCAGAATTCGCAGGTGACCGCGATCTCGTTCTCCTCGTCCGCCGTCTCGGCGATCTCTTCCGCGCTGAGCCCGGCCAGAACGTTTTTCAGCTTCTCGCGCGAGCAGGAGCAGCGGTCGAAGACCTGCTGCGGCTGGTAGACGCGCACGCCGCGCTCGTGGAAGAGGCGGTACAGAAGGCGCTCGGTGCCGACATTGGGGTCGGTCAATTCGTCGGCGTCGATCGTCTCGACCATCGCCTTGGCTTCGGCCCAGTTGTCGTCGTCGTCGATCTTGTGGCCGACTTCCTCGCCGTCGCCGCCCGGAAGATCGGCCTGCCGCATGCGTTCCGGCGCCTGCGGCAGGAACTGCGCGACCATGCCGCCCGCCCGCCAGCGATGGCGGGCCTTGCCGGCCGGGTCGCGGTCGTAGAGCTCGGCGACGCCGAGACGCACCTTGGTCGGGATCTGCTCCGACTGGCGGAAATAGACGCCGGCGATCTCTTCCAGCGTGTGGCCGTCAAGCGGGACGATGCCCTGGTAGCGCTGGGTGTGCGGGCCCTGGTCGATGGTGAAGGCGAGGACGCCCTTGCCGAGCAGCTCGTGCGGCTCGGTCCTGCCTTCGGCGACGGCGGCGTCGAGCGCCGGCTGGTCGAAGCGGGCATAGGCGCGCACATCCTGCGGCGCGGAAAAATCGGCGACGAGCAGGTCGACCGGGCCGTCGCCCTTGGTCTGGACGATCAGCTTGCCCTCGAACTTCAGCGAGGTGCCGAGCAGCACGGTCAGCGTGATCGCCTCGGCGAGCAGCCGCGCAACCGGCGCGGGATAATCGTGCCGGCCCAGGATGCCGTCGAGCATCGGGCCGAGCTGCACGGCGCGCCCGCGCACATCGAGGCCTTCCACCTGGAACGGCAGGACATGGTCGTCGCCGGCAAAGCCGGGTTCACCGAGTTTCAGGGCACTTTCAGCCATCGTCATTCTGCTCCTTGCACGCCGCGATGCCGGCGGGCGATCAGCCCGGCCGCGTCCGACAGCGTTCTACCGTGATTCAGCGCTCCCTGCCGCCCGATCATTCCATACCGGGCGGGCATGCGCCAGCAAAAGCGCCTTGCAGCGCCCCGTGATGGCCCCTAGATCGTGCGGGCAGCCCCGTTTTTCAAGGCGGCGTCAGACGACGCCGAAACACCAGGCGAGGATGGACTTCTGCGCGTGCAGGCGGTTTTCCGCCTCGTCGAACACGACGGACTGCGGGCCGTCGATCACCTCGTCCGTCACCTCCTCGCCGCGATGGGCCGGCAGGCAGTGCATGAAGAGGGCGTTCCTGTCGGCACGCGCCATCAGCTGCTTGTTGACCTGGTAGGGCTGGAAGATGTTGTGGCCGCGGGCGCGGTGTTCCTGGTTCATGGAGACCCAGGTATCGGTGACGACGAGATCGACGCCGTCCACGATCGCTTCCGGGTCGTGACCGAGCAGGATGTCGCCGCCGTTGTCGCGCGCCCAGTTCAAAATCTTGTCGTCGGGCTCCGAGCCCATCGGCACCGCCATCCTCATCGTATAGCCGAAACGGGCGGAGCCCTCGACGAAGGAGTGCAGCACGTTGTTGCCGTCGCCCGTCCAGGCGAAGGTCTTGCCCTTCGTGGAGCCGCGATGCTCCTCGAAGGTCATGATGTCGGCCATGATCTGGCAAGGGTGGGTGAGATCCGTCAGCGCGTTGATGACCGGCACGGTGGCGTGCTCGGCAAGCTCCAGCAGGCGCGCATGGTCGGTCGTGCGGATCATGATGGCGTCGACGTAGCGCGACAGGACCTTCGCCGTGTCGCCGATCGTCTCGGCGCGGCCGAGCTGCATTTCGGTGCCCGACAGGAACAGCGTCTCGCCGCCGAGCTGGCGCATGCCGACATCGAAGGAGACGCGGGTGCGCGTGGAGGGCTTCTCGAAGATCATCGCCAGCATCTTGCCGGCGAGAGGCCGCTCTTCCGTACCGGCCTTGCTGGCCGCCTTGCGCTTGTGCGCATCGTCCATGATGACGCGCAGATCGCTTTCCGAAACGGCGGAAAGGTCGAGAAAATGCTTGGCCATGGTATGTCCTGTCTGTCCCCGGTCCCTTTGCTCAGGCGGCCTTGGCGGCCGTGAGCTTCTCTGCTGCCCGCTCGATACGCGCAAGCCCCTCGCGCGCTTCTTCCGCCGTCACCGTCAGCGGCGGCAGCAGCCGCAGCACGTTGTCGCCCGCCGGGACGGCGAGCAGCCTTTCCGCGCGCACAGCCTTCAGCAGGTCGGCAGCCGGAATCTTCGCCTTGATGCCGAGCATCAGCCCCTCGCCGCGGATCTCCTCGACGATCTCCGGGAAGCGGTCCTTCAGCGCCGCGAGGCCCTGGCGGAAGACGAGGGCGACAGCGCGCACATGGTCGAGGAAGCCGTCTTCGAGCACGACGTCGAGCACGGCGTTGCCGACGGCCATCGCGAGCGGATTGCCGCCGTAGGTGGAGCCGTGCGTGCCGGCGACCATGCCGGATGCGGCTTCCGCGGTGGCAAGGCAGGCGCCGAGCGGAAAGCCGCCGCCGATGCCCTTTGCGACCGCCATGATGTCCGGCGTGATGCCGGACCATTCATGGGCGAAGAGGCGGCCGGTGCGGCCGACGCCGGACTGCACCTCGTCGAGCACGAGCAGCAGCCCGTACTCGTCGCACAGCTGGCGCAACTCCTGCATGAACTCCTTCGGAACCGGGCGGATGCCGCCTTCACCCTGAACCGGCTCGATCAGGATCGCCGCCGTTTCCTCGGTGATCGCATCCTTGACGGCGGTGATGTCGCCGAAGGGGACCTGGAGGAAACCGGGGGCCTTGGGGCCGAAGCCTTCGAGATACTTCTCCTGCCCGCCCGCCGCGATGGTCGCGATCGTGCGGCCGTGGAAGGCGCCTTCGAACGTGATGATATGGTACTTGCCGGCATGGCCCTTGGCGAAATGATAGCGCCGCGCCGTCTTGATCGCGCATTCCAGCGCCTCGGCACCCGAATTGGTGAAGAACACCTTGTCGGCGAAGGTGGCTTCGGCCAGCCTGCGGCCGAGGCTTTCCTGGCCGGGGACTTCGTAGAGGTTCGACAGGTGCCAGACCTTGTCGGCCTGGTCCTTCAGCGCGGCGACAAGATGCGGATGGGCGTGGCCCAACGAATTGACGGCGACGCCCGCGGCGAAATCGAGATATCGCTCGCCATCTTCGGCAATCAGCCACACGCCCTCCCCGCGCGTGAACCGGAGCGGGGCACGCATATAGGTTTCATAGAGCGGCGCGGCATCGGCCATGGCGCGGATCCTCCGAAAAGAGATGCGGAAAAACGTGTCTGCGGCTTGACTTTTCCGGGCATCAGAAAAATCAAAAGCCGCCTTTCGGCGGCATGCCGGCACTATCGGCATTTCACCCCGGGATGTCAACAAAATCGCAAGCCGAAATGCGGCTGAACCTCCCGCAAGGTGAGGATTCACGGCACGCGTGGAAGGTGTCGCTATCGAGTCACACCCGACCAGCAAGTTGGGGAAAACTCCGAAATCGATTCGCCTCGATTCGGGCGACTCTTGTCACGGAGTCCCCCGGACTCTAGGTTAAAGGCCAATTACTAGGCTGCATGCGGCGGAACTAGTCACCAAAAGAGTTAGGGCGTTCAGTTCCGGACCCGTCCGGAACGCGATGAGGGATTCCCGCATTGCGAGCGCCGAACGGAGACGAGAGCATGAACTGGACAGACGAGCGCGTCGAGAAACTCAAGAAGCTCTGGAGCGAGGGCCTGAGCGCGAGCCAGATCGCGGCACAGCTCGGCGGCGTCAGCCGCAACGCGGTCATCGGCAAGGTGCACCGGTTGAACCTGCCGGGCCGGGCCAAGGCCGGCGGCACGCAGAGCGCATCGCGCCCGAAGCGCCCGGCGGCGGCAGCCCCGCGCCCGTCCAACTTCGCGGCCCGCGCCGTCACCGCCCGCACCGTGGCGCGCCCGGCCGGCAACACCATCGCCAAGGAAGAGATCGATTTCGACGCGCAGAGCGACCAGCTTCCGGTTCCGGCCAACGGCAATGCCGTGGTCGTGCCGATGTCGCGCCGGCTGGAACTGACGCAGCTCACCGAGCGCACCTGCAAATGGCCGATCGGCGATCCGCTGAACGACGACTTCCATTTCTGCGGCAACGAGTCCCCGGACAACTCGCCCTATTGCACCTACCACCAGCGCCTCGCCTACCAGCCCTCGGCCGAGCGGCGGCGGATGCGGTGAACAGCACGAGCGTGGACTGAGACGCGGGCCCGGAAGGGCCCGTTTTCGTCTGGGTTGGAGAATAAGGGCGAGGTCAACGCACCGCAAAACGCGAAACAGGCCCCGAAGGGCCCATTCCGTCCTTGGGAGGAAACTTTTCGCCTCAGGCTTCCAGCGAATAGCCGGCGCCGCGGACTGTGCGGATGACGTCCTGCATGTTGGCGAAGTTGAGCGCCTTGCGCAGGCGGCCGACATGCACGTCGACGGTGCGCTCGTCGACATAGATGTCATGGCCCCAGACGCCGTCGAGGAGCTGCGAGCGGGAGAAGACGCGGCCTGGCGAGGTCATCAGGAACTCCAGCAGGCGGAACTCCGTCGGGCCGAGGCGCACTTCGCGGGTGCGGCGGTGGACGCGGTGCGTCTCGCGGTCGAGCTCGATGTCGCCGCAGCGCAGGACCGTCGAGACGACCTCCGGCTTGGCCCGGCGGAGCATGGCGCGCACGCGGGCGACGAGCTCCGGCGTCGAGAAGGGCTTGACCACATAATCGTCCGCGCCGGTGGCAAGGCCGCGGACCCGCTCGCTCTCCTCGCCGCGCGCCGTCAGCATGATGATCGGCAGGCGCTCGGTTTCCGGCCGCTGGCGCAGGCGCCGGCACAGCTCGATGCCGGAAACGCCGGGCAGCATCCAGTCGAGGATGAGCAGGTCCGGCATGCGCTCCTGCAAGCGCATCTCGGCCTCGTCACCGGAGAGGATCGTATCGACCTCGAAGCCTTCGGCCTCGAGATTGTAGCGCAGGAGGACGCTCAGCGCCTCCTCGTCTTCCACGACGGCAATTCTGGGCACCATGGACCTGAACCCTGCTCTCGTTACTCGGAGACGTCGCTGGTGCCGGCGGCAACCACCGACGTCGAGGTATCGTCCTTCGGGCGCTCGCCCTCGGGCTGCGAGCCGGTCGCCATGTAGTAGATGGTTTCGGCGATGTTCGTCGCATGGTCGCCGATGCGCTCGATGTTCTTGGCGCAGAACAGGAGGTGCGTGCAGGGCGTGATGTTGCGCGGATCCTCCATCATGTAGGTCAGGAGCTCGCGGAACAGCGAGGTGTAGATCGCGTCGATCTCGTCGTCGCGCTCGCGGATGGCCTTGGCCTTGTCGACCGAGCGCGTGGCGAAGACGTCGAGCACTTCCTTCAATTGCATCAGGGCGAGCTCGGCAAGGTGCTCGAGGCCGCGGGCGAGCTTGCGCGGCATGCCCGAGCTCTGCACGGCGATGACACGCTTGGCGGTGTTCTTGCCGAGGTCGCCGACGCGCTCCAGCTCGGCCGCGATGCGGATCGCGCCCATGATCTCGCGCAGGTCCGCCGCCATCGGCTGGCGCTTGGCGATGGTGACGATCGCCTTCTCGTTGATCTGGCGCTCGGCATTGTCGAGGATGACGTCTTCCGAGATCACCTTCTGCGCCAGCGCCGCGTCGGTGGTGACGAGGGCGCGGACGGAATCCGACACCATCTGCTCGGCGGTGCCGCCCATTTCGGAGATGCGGCGGGAAAGGTACTTCAGTTCTTCGTCGTAGATCGAGACGATATGGGTCGGCATGGCTTTGTCCTTGCTGCGCGTGGTCAGGAAAACGGGCGTCAGCCGAAGCGGCCCATGATGTAGTCCTGCGTGCGCTGGTCGTCCGGGTTGGTGAACATCTTGTCCGTGTCGTTCTCCTCGACGAGGTTGCCGAGGTGGAACATGGCGGTGCGCTGCGAGACGCGGGCCGCCTGCTGCATCGAGTGCGTCACGATGACGATGGTGAAGTTGGCGCGCAGCTCGTGGATCAGTTCCTCGACCTTGGCCGTCGCGATCGGGTCCAGCGCCGAGCAGGGCTCGTCCATCAGGATGACCTCCGGGCTGACGGCGACGGCGCGGGCGATGCAAAGGCGCTGCTGCTGGCCGCCGGAAAGGCCGGTGCCGGACTCCTGCAGGCGGTCCTTCACCTCGTTCCAGAGGCCCGCCTTCTGCAGGCTCTGCTCGACGACGGCGTCCATGTCGGCCTTCGTCTTGGCGAGGCCATGGATGCGCGGGCCGTAGGCGACATTCTCGTAGATCGACTTCGGGAACGGGTTCGGCTTCTGGAAGACCATGCCGACGCGGGCGCGCAGCTCCACGACGTCGATCGCCGGATCGTAGATGTCATCGGAATCGAGCGTGATGCGGCCGGTGACGCGGCAGCCGTCGATCGTGTCGTTCATGCGGTTCAGCGTGCGCAGGAAGGTGGACTTGCCGCAGCCCGACGGGCCGATGAGGGCGGTCACGGTGTTTTCGCGGACGTTGAGGTTGACGTCGTAAAGGGCACGCTTCTCACCATAGTAGACCGAAACGTCCTTGCCGATCATCTTGTAGGAAATGTCGTTCATTTTCTTGTCCAGCGCTTTCTCGACTGCTGCTTCTGACATGATGTTCATCTGTCTGTTCCTTTACCAACGCCGTTCGAAGCGGCGGCGCAACAGGATTGCACCAACATTCATCAGGATGAGGAAGATGAGGAGCACGATGATGGCGCCCGAGGTGCGCTCCACGAAGGCGCGTTCGGCCTCGTTCGCCCACATGTAGATCTGCACCGGAAGCGCCGTCGCCGGGTCGAGCGGGGTTGCCGGAACGTCGGCGACAAAGGCGACCATGCCGATGAGGAGGAGCGGGGCGGTCTCGCCGAGAGCGTGGGCGAGGCCGATGATCGTGCCCGTCAGGATGCCCGGCATGGCGAGCGGCAGGACGTGGTGGAACACGGTCTGCATCTTCGAGGCGCCGAGACCCAGGGCCGCCGAGCGGATCGACGGCGGCACGGCCTTCAGCGCCGCGCGGGTCGCGATGATGATCGTCGGCAGCGTCATCAGCGTCAGCACCAGGCCGCCGACGAGGGCCGCCGAGCGCGGGAAGCCGGCGAAGTTGACGAAGACGGCAAGGCCGAGCAGGCCGTAGACGATGGACGGCACGGCGGCAAGGTTGTTGATGTTGACCTCGATGAGGTCGGTGAAGCGGTTCTTCGGCGCGAATTCCTCGAGGTAGATCGAGGCGGCCACGCCGATGGGCAGCGAGAGCACGAGCACGATCAGCATCATGTAGAGCGAGCCGATCAGCGCGACGCCGACGCCGGCGGCTTCCGGGCGGCTCGACGCGCCGTTCACGAAGAGGCCGGTGTTGAAATGCTTGGAGAGGGCGCCGCTTTCGGCGAGCTGGTTCATCCAGCCGACCTGGCGGTCGGAAACCTTGCGGTTGTTTTCCGTCACATCGAGGTTGATCTGGCCCTTGAAGGCGGAGTCGAGGTCGCCGTGTGCGAGGAAGCTCACCGTCTGCGTGGTGCCGATGATCGACGGATTGGCGGTGACGAGGTTGCGGAACTGGACGCGGACGCTGTCCGAGATCATGCCGTTCACCTGCCGCATCGCGGCGCGGTCGTTCTCGTCGACGCCGAGCACCTTGGCAAGCGCGTTGCGGGCGACGACCGGGTAGTTCGCGGAAGCCAGCTTCTGCGGGTTGGTGGCGCGCTCGTTGTTCCGGTCGATGACCTCCTCGGAGAACTCGACGGGAATGGTGATCATGGTCTGCTGGAAGGCGGTGTAGCCCTTGGAGACCACCGAGAACAGCAGCAGGAACAGGAAGAGGAGGCCGAAACCGATCGCCGCCATGCCGTAGAGGCGGAAGCGGCGTTCGGCGGCGTAGCGGCGGCGAAGGCCGATATCGCGGCGCTCGGGCCTGGCGGAAATGCCGAGGGCGGCCGTCGAAGGGCTCGTGGAGACCTGGCTCATTCGTACTGCTCCCGGTATTTGCGCACGATATAGAGGGCGTAGATGTTGAGGCAAAGCGTGATGACGAAGAGCGTGATGCCGAGCGCGAAGGCCACCAGCGTCTGAGGCGAGGTGAATTCGAGGTCGCCCGTCAGCTGGTTGACGATCTTCACCGTCACCGTCGTCATCGGCTCGAAGGGATTGAGCTGCATGCGGGCGGCAACGCCGGCGGCGAGCACCACGATCATGGTTTCGCCGATGGCGCGGGACGCGGTCATCAGCAGCGCGCCGACGATGCCCGGCAGGGCCGCCGGCAGGATGACGCGCTTGATCGTCTCGGAGCGGGTCGCGCCGAGGCCGAGCGAACCGTCGCGCAGCGCGCGCGGCACGGCGGTGATGATGTCGTCCGAGAGCGAGGAGACGTAGGGGATCAGCATGATGCCCATGACGAAGCCGGCGGTCAGCACGCTCTGCGCCTGGATGAAGCTCGCATAGTTGCCGGTGACGAGGCCGTTCAGCTGCGCGGAGATATCGCGCAGGAAGGGACCGACCGTCACGAGGGCGAAGAAGCCGTAGACGATGGTCGGGATGCCGGCGAGCACTTCGAGCAGCGGCTTTGCGACCGAGCGGACGTGACGCGAGGCATATTCCGACATGTAGATGGCCGCGAAGAGCCCCACCGGCACGGCGACCAGCATGGCCACGAAGCCGATATAGAGCGTGCCGGCGAGCAGCGGGATCAGGCCGAACTGGCCGGAGGAGTCCGTCGCGCCGGCGGCGGCGAAGCGCGGATCCCAGACCGTGCCGAAGAAGAACTCCCAGGCCGGCACCATGTTGAAGAAATGCACGGCCTCGGTGAGCATCGAGGCGACGATGCCGACCGTCGTCAGGATGGCGATCGACGAGGCGCCGATGAGGCCGACCAGCATCACGCCTTCGACACGGTTGCGCGCGCGGAACTTCGGCGCGATCGCGCGGTAGGAGACGACGGCGCCGGCGAGCGCGGCGATGACGACGAGGATCGACAGGAAGGTGCTGCTTGCCGCCGTCATGCGGTTGAGGTCGTCGGCGGCCGTCAGCATGTAGGGCGCGGGGTCTGCCGCGAGCGGCACGCCCTTGGCGCCGAGCACCGCGCGGGCCGCGGAGCCGTCCGCAAACAGCGCCTCGCGCTCTTCCGGCGTCAGCAGCTTGAGACCGCGCGCGATCGCGCCGATCATGTTGTAGTTGAGGTTCTGCGTCGCCTGCGGTTCGGCCTTCACCTCGTCGGGAAAGCCGCCGCGCACCGTCGAGCCGATGTAGATCGGGCTTGCGATGATCCAGACCAGGAGCACGAGAACCGCCGGCAGCATGGACCAGATGGCGACGAAGGAGCCGTAGTAGCCCGGCCGGGAATGCAGGCTCGAAAGCCTGCCGCCGGCAAGCGCGTTGGCGCGCCAGCTGCCGACGAGATAGCCCGCCACGCCGATGACGGCGACGATGAGCAGAAGAAGGGAAATACTCATTTAGGAAATTCTCCCGGCGAGATCACCCGCCCCGACCTTTCGACTGACGCGGGCGGACCGCCCGAAAGGAACGGCCGGCGCGGCTCTTGCGAGAGAACCGCGCCGGCCGACGTCATTACATGATCTTGCCGTCGGCGAAGGCCTTGCGGATCTCTTCGCGCTCGGCATCCGGAGCGGCGACGAGGCCGTATTCGGCGAGCGGAGAGTCGGGGCCGATCATGTCGTCGCTCGTGAAGAACTCGACATATTCCTTCAGGCCCGGAATGACGCCGAGGTGCGCCTTCTTGACGTAGAAGAACAGCGGGCGGGAAACCGGGTACTCGCCGGAAGCGATCGTCTCGGTCGACGGAACGACGCCGTTGACGGTGGCGACCTTCAGCTTGTCGGCGTTGTTTTCGTAGAAGGAGAGGCCGAACACGCCGATGCCGGTCTTGTTGGCGGCGATGCGGGCCAGCGTTTCCGTGTAGTCACCGTCGATGTCGACGGCCAGACCGTCCTTGCGAACGGCTACGCACTTGGAATGCTGTTCCTTCTCGTCGGCGACGGCAGCCTTGATGGCGTCCTGCGCGCCGGAGGCCTTGCAGCCCTCGGCGAGGATCTTCTCCTCGAAGACTTCGCGGGTGCCGTGCTTTTCGCCCGGGATATAGGCGGCGATCTCGGCGTCCGGCAGGTCGGCGTTGACTTCCGACCACTTCTTGTAGGGGTTGGCGACGATCTTGCCGTCGACGACGACCTCGGCGGCGAGCGCCTGGTAGAGGTCCTTCGGCTCGAGCTTCAGGTCGGCATTGCTGGCGTCGGTGGCGAAGACGATGCCGTCATAACCGATGCGGACTTCCTGGATCTCGGTTACGCCGGCGGCCTTGCAGGCCTCGATTTCGCTGTCCTTGATCGGACGCGAGGAGTTGGCGATGTCGATGGTGTTCGGGCCGACGCCCTTGCAGAACTCCTTCAGGCCGCCCGAGGAACCGCCGGATTCGACGATCGGGGTCTTGAAGTCGGGGAAGGTCTCGCCGAACGTCTCGGCGACGATCTTGGCGTAGGGAAGAACGGTGGAGGAGCCGGCGATCTGGATCTGGTCGCGCGCAACGGCAACGCCTGCGAATGCGGCGGAGGCAACAAGCGCCGCGACAGTGAGCTTAAGAGATTTCATCTGGGTTCTCCCAAAGAGGACGTGTGTGGAAAGCGCTGTTCTACGCTCTCTGCCGTTGACCGGCGGCTCTTCTCTAAACCCCGATCGCCCTTCCTTTTATGTCAGTTTGACGAAACATTTGTGACACTTAAAGATATTGAAATTACTTGTATATTTCGAGAAGCACGACGAAGGTGCCGCCCTTTGTGTCAGAATTTGACGGTGAAGACCGTGCCCTTGCCCACTTCGGACTTCACGACGAGCCGCGCCTTGTGGCGGGTGAGGATATGCTTGACGATGGCAAGGCCGAGGCCCGTGCCCTTCTTGGACCGGCTCGCTTCCACGTTAACCCGGTAGAAACGCTCGGTGATGCGGGGCACATGCTCGGGCGGAATGCCGGGGCCGTAGTCCGTGACGCTGAACTCGGCGGGCGCATCCCCGCCGCCGGTGAGCACGACATCAACCCGCTTGCCTTCCTGGCCGTACTTGCAGGCATTCTCGACGAGGTTCTCGAAGACCTCGACCAGTTCGTCCCGGTCGCCGTGGACGGTGACCGGGTGCTTCGGCAGGTCGAGCACCACCTCCACGCCGAGATCGCTCGCCAGCGGCTGCAGGCTGTCGCGCACATGGCCGAGCAGCGGCACGAGGTCCACCGTCTGGTCGGGCGCAAGGTTCGAGCGCAGTTCCAGGCGCGAGAGCGAGAGCAGGTCGTCGACGAGGCGGCTCATGCGCGTCGCCTGCTCGTGCATGATGCCGAGGAAACGCTCGTGCGCCCTGGGATCGTTCTTCGCGGGCCCCTGGAGGGTCTCGATGAAGCCGCGCAGCGAGGCGAGCGGCGTGCGCAGTTCATGGCTTGCATTGGCCACGAAATCGGAGCGCATGCGCTCGATGCGGCGAGCCTGGGAGACGTCGCGGAAGGTCAGCAGCCAGAGCGGCTCGGTCGTCGGGCCGGCAAGCGGCGCGATACGCACGACATAGACCGTCTCCGAAGGAAGCCGCTCGGCATGCTCGGTCTCGCGCGGCTGGCCGGAGCCGATGGCATCGCGCACCATGTCGAGGATGCCGGGCGCGCGGATACGCCCGGCAAGGTCGCTGCCGTGCGGTATCGGGCCGAAGATGGCTTCTGCCGCCCGGTTCTGGAGCTTCACCGTTTCACGGGCCGAAAGAAGGAGCGCAGGCGCATCCAGCGCGCCGAGAACGGCGGCGATCGCCGTCAGGTCTTCCGCCGGCGCCGCGAGACCGGCAGCCGGCGCGGCGGAGACCGCATCCATGGCCTTGCCGGCGTCTTCACCCGCACGCCGCTCGGTGCGCAGCAGGCCTGCGATGACGAGCAGCAGGACGGCGAAGGACACCCAGCCGAGATGCAGCCCCGCGAGCCACATCATGAAGCCGACGAAGACGGCGGAGGCGATGAGAACGCGTTCGCCCCACAGTTGCGCCGCCAGCCAGCCGAGGCCCGTCCGCTGATCCGTCACCGCCGCCCATTCCCTTGCAAGCATCATGCCCTCCGCGCCTCAATCGATTCCCGATGGATAGCGCGGCTTCGTGACATGTTTTTCACGGCGCGCTTGAATTCGCAATCCGGTTGTGGCCACCTTCGGCGATGCGGCGCGCGCCGCACCCTGTCATTTCAAGGAGCGGACGATGGCGGAAAAGGTCGAAAGCCGGGCTGTGGAACTCGACATCCAAGGCAAGAAGCGGGTGTTCGACATCGACGATCCGAAGCTTCCGGACTGGATCGAGGAGAAGGCCTTCGGCTCCGACGACTATCCCTACGACAAGAAGCTCGACAACAAGGAATATGAAAAGACGCTGAAGCTCCTGCAGATCGAGCTCGTCAAAGTGCAGTTCTGGCAGCAGAAGACGGGAAAACGCATCATGGCCGTCTTCGAGGGGCGCGATGCCGCGGGCAAGGGCGGCGCGATCCACGCCACCATGTCCTACATGAACCCGCGCTCCGCCCGCATCGTCGCGCTCACCAAGCCTACAGAGACGGAGCGCGGCCAGTGGTATTTCCAGCGCTACGTCGCCACCTTCCCGACGGCCGGCGAATTCGTGCTGTTCGACCGTTCCTGGTACAACCGCGCCGGAGTGGAGCCGGTGATGGGCTTCTGCACGCCCGAGCAGTACGAAAAGTTCCTGAAGGAGACGCCGCGCTTCGAGAAGATGATCGTCTCGGAGGGCATCCACCTCTTCAAGTTCTGGCTCAATATCGGCCGCGAAATGCAGCTCAAGCGCTTCCACGACCGAAGGCACGACCCGCTCAAGATCTGGAAACTCTCGCCGATGGACATCGCCGCCCTCAACAAATGGGACGACTATTCGGAAAAGCGCGACCGCATGCTGAAGGAAACACATACGGACCAGGCCCCCTGGACCGTGATCCGCGCCAACGACAAGCGCCGCGCGCGCATCAACCTGATCCGCCACATCCTCAAGACGCTCGACTATGACGGCAAGGACAGGCAAGCGATCGGCGAGATCGACGACAAGGTCCTCGGCTCGGGCCCCGGCTTCCTCAAGTAACCCGGCGACTCATTCGCCCGGCAGGATGCGCACGGCGTAGAGATTCACGCTCGCATCCCCGCCGGAAATGTCGCTGTTCAAAAGCAGGTGTCCCGGCTCGCTCGGCGAGAGCGAGCGGTCGAACTCCACCTGGAACAGGATATCGGTGCGTTCGGCCACCGTGAACCGGTGGCGCCCGCATCCGCCCATGGTGGAAAAATCACATTCCACCGCGACCTGTACCGGCTTGTCGCCCGCCGACTGTACGGTGAGCGCGACCGTCGAGGTCTTGCCGCCCATCTCGCCGAGGATCTCCGGCGACACCTCGATGCGCACCGCGCCGTCCCGCTCCGGATTGGTGGAGGTGACGCGCACGGCCGGGCCTTCATTCGTGCTGACGGACTCGAACCGGCCAGCCGCGCCGGCGGAAAGCCTTGCCGTGTCGTCCGGCGAGAAGACGGCGCGCCAATCGGAGGAGAAGCGGCTCTGGGTGTCGAGCGCCTTCTTGACCGGATCCTCGCCCGAGAAATCCTCGCCGGAAACCCGGGCGGGCGGCGTGGAATTGTCTGCGCCGTTCTGCAGATCTTCGAGCAGCCCGCTCGTCTGCAGCCACCAGGCAAGGGCGCCGAAGGCAGCGATCAGGGTTGCGGCGACCAGAAGGAAGGAGAACACCCGGCTGCGGCGCTTGCGGGCCTTGGCGACCCGCTCCGGGCGGAAATCCGAGGCTTCGCCGGTCGCCGCCCGGGTTTCCGGCGCGGCGGCGCCGGCCCGGGCAAAACCATCCTCCCGCTCGGGGCGGATGGCGCCTATGTCGCCCGCCGCTGCCGGCCGTTCTGCCTCCATGCGCGGTTCGGCGTCGAGCTGCGGCTCGGGCCGCACATCCCGCCCGGCATGCAGCATCGGCTCCGGCCGCTCCTCCACCACAGGCTCGACGCGGCCGCCGTGCGCGGCAGCGGCTGCGGTCAGTTGCGCGCGCTCCTCGGCCTCGATCTGGTGGATCGTCGCCTCCAGCCGGTGGCGCTGCGCGGCGATCGTCTCGGGATCGTTGATCTCCTGCTTGCGAAGGCCCGCCTCGAGCGCGTTGCGTGCCGACTGGTATATGCGCGCCCGAACCTCGGCATTGGCGCGCTCCGAGCGCGCCAGCGCGTTCCTGATTGCCGTTTCGAGTCCGCTCACATCCGACCCTTCTGTGGGAACCGCCCAACGCCGCGGCGATAATGCACCTGTGGAAAGAGCCCTACTTTCCGGCTTTTGTTAGCTTTTGCGTAACGTTTGACGGGAATTTGCGCAAGTCTTCCGGCCAAAACTGCCTGTCCTTCGCCGGGGATAAGCGGCATATCGGGGCTGTTGTTCGAGCGCACCGCCGTCGTAGATATTCCGCTGCGGCGGTTGTTCCCACACGATGCCGGCGGGATTCTCGCGCCGCGCGGCATCGGATAGGTCCTTCGTTCTTCCGCCACCTCCCCGTCTTGCTTGCGTCATTTGCACCTGCCGCCGCAAGCCTGGCGATCCCGCAAAGCCGCGCCTTTCGCGGGGAAAGCCGTGTCTGGCGGACGCTCCGCGCCCCCTTTTCAGGAAGGAATCGGGCTGCTATGGTTTTGACGTTTTCGTAAACGTCAAAACCATACAGGACTCCCCCGCCATGGCCCTGCCCGCGATCCTCAAGGACAAGCTGCGCCTGCCCGTCGTCGGCGCACCGCTCTTCATCGTCTCGCATCCCGCGCTGACACTCGCACAATGCAAGGCGGGCGTCATCGGCGCTTTTCCGGCGCTCAACGCGCGCCCGGAATCGCAGCTCGACGAATGGCTGGCGGAAATCACCGAAGGGCTGGCCGCGCACGATGCGAAGAATCCCGGCCGGCCGGCCGCTCCCTTCGCCGTCAACCAGATCGTGCACCGCTCCAACAGACGGCTGGAGCACGACCTGACGATGTGCGTGAAGTACAAGGTACCGATCGTCATCTCCTCCCTCGGCGCCGTGCCGGAGGTGAACGCGGCCATCCATTCCTATGGCGGCATCGTGCTGCACGACGTCATCAACAACCGGCACGCCAATTCGGCGATCCGCAAGGGCGCGGACGGGCTGATCGCGGTCGCCGCCGGGGCGGGCGGGCATGCCGGCACGCTCTCGCCCTTCGCGCTGATCCAGGAAATCCGCGAATGGTTCGACGGCCCCCTCCTCCTCTCCGGGGCGATCGCGACCGGCGGGGCGGTCCTTGCCGCCGAAGCGATGGGCGCCGACATGGCCTATATCGGTTCGCCCTTCATCGCGACGAGCGAGGCGCGGGCGAGCGAGGCCTACAAGCAGATGATCGTCGACAGCACCGCCGCCGACATCGTCTATTCCAACTACTTCACCGGCATCCACGGCAACTACCTGAAACCTTCCATCGCCGCCGCCGGCATGGACCCCGACCACCTGCCCGAGGCCGATCCGTCCAAGATGGACTTCGACAAGGCCACCACCGGCGCGAAGGCCTGGAAGGACATCTGGGGCTGCGGCCAGGGCATCGGCGCGGTGAAAGCCGTCGGCCCGGTCGAGGACCTCGTCGCCCGGCTGGAGCGCGAGTACCAGACCGCCAAGGCCCGCATCTGCGCCGCTTGAGCAAGCCGCTCCGCTGCACCCGTGCGGGGAAAAATGCGGAAGTTGAAACTCCCCGCTTGAAATCTCCCGCCATTGCGGCTATCAGCGCACCCAATCCGGTCCCGACACGCTTCGGGACCTTCAGAGGCCGCTTTAGCTCAGTCGGTAGAGCACATCATTCGTAATGATGGGGTCACGTGTTCGAGTCACGTAAGCGGCACCATTTCCTCGGTCTTTCCTGAAATTATATGCGGCAGGCCTCGGCCTTCCTCGCGCAACATCAGCCGACGTTGCGCTCCTGATCCAGCGCATCGTCCGATGCTTCGTCCAGGATGAGGGGCGAGGACGCTTCGGTGGCTTCGATCTCGCGCATCCACTCGCGCCAGATGGCGACGAGCAGGGCCATGAGGACGGGGCCGATGAAGAGGCCGAGGAAGCCCATGGTCTTCACGCCGCCGATGAGGCCGAAGAAGGTGGGCAGGAAGGGCAGCTTGATCGGGCCGCCGACAAGGCGGGGACGCAGCGTCTTGTCGACGATGAACAGTTCCACCGAACCCCAGGCGAACAGGGCAAGGCCCTCGACGAGAGAGCCGCTGGAGACGAGGTAGACCGAGACCAGCGTGAAGGACAGCGGCGCGCCGCCCGGGAAGAGCGCCATGACGCCGGTCAGCACGCCGAGCGTGACGGCGGAAGGCACGCCGGCGATCCAGTAGGCGATGCCGAGCACGATGCCCTCGCCGATGGCGATCAGCGTCATGCCCGTGACGGTGGAGCTGATCGTCGCCGGCACGATGCGGGAAATGCGTTCCCAGCGCATCGGCAGGATGCGCTCGCCGAGGCGGTCGACCTGCCTGGCGAAGGACAGGCCGTCGCGGTAGATGAAGAAAAGCGCGATCAGCATGAAAAGCATGGCGAGCAGCAGGTTGAAGGCCTTGCCGCCGGCCGCCAGCGCGACACGGTATATGTTGCCGATGTTGGCGCCGCTGACGATCTGCGTCAGCTCGCCGATCGCGCCCGGATGATCGAGGAAGCGCGTCCACTGCATGTCGAGCCAGCCGCCGATCACCGGCAGCGCGCGGATCCAGTCCGGCGTCGGCGCGCCGGTGCGGTTCGTCTCGACCGCCCAGCCGATCCAGTCGCGGATCTCGTGGAAGGCGTAGGTCGAGGCGAACATGATCGGCCCGATGATGAAGCCCAGGATGAGGAGGATGGCGATGGAGGCCGCAAGCGTGCGGTTGCCGTTCACCTGCGCCAGGAGACGCGAATAGAGCGGCCAGCTGGCGAAGGCGATGACGAGCGCCGCCAGCACCGGCACGAGGAAGCCGTGGAAGAAGTAGATGCCGGCAAGCACGATGAAGACGAGAAGCCAGCGCGCCGCCGAGATCGGCGATATGAGCGCAGCACCGCTCGGACGCGGCGCGCCGAGGAGCCGGGGTTCACTTCTGCGATGTTCCGAATGCAGCACTCTGTCCACTCCAATGGGTCGGCGTCCGGGCCGATGCGCCTAGATAAGATGTATCCGAGGAATGTTAAACATATACGCGGTTTTTTGGGCAACGGCGCGCCGAGACGCCGCAGGAAGCCATTTAATCGCAACCTCACGAAAAAGCGACTGGAGGATCGCCGGATTGTTGACGTTTACGTCAATGTAATATAGCGATGACGCTTGATGGCGCGCGCCAAAAGCATCATCTTGTCCGCATCGGACGGTTGGAGGACCTTTCGGTGCCGGCGGGGCGGACGATGCCCGCGTCCAATGAGGAGGAGCACACATGTCGGTCACAGCAGAGCACCCGTCTACACAGCCGTCCGGCCGTTTCTGGCTTGCCTCGTATCCCGAGGGCATGGCGCAGCAGATCGCGCCGCTCAGCCACAATTCCATCGGCGCGCTCGTCGAAAGCTGCTGCGCCCAGTTCGCCGACCGCCCCGCCTTCACCAGCATGGGCAAGACGCTGACCTTCCGCGATTTCGATGCGGCATCGGCCAGGATCGCCGCCTGGCTCCAGGCCCGCGGCCTTGAAAAGGGCGACCGCGTCGCGGTCATGATGCCGAACATCCTGCAGAACCCGGTGATCATCTTCGGCATCCTGCGCGCCGGCCTCGTCGTCGTGAACGTCAACCCGCTCTACACGCCGCGCGAGCTGGAGCACCAATTGAAGGACGCCGGCGCCAAGGCGCTGTTCGTGCTGGAGAATTTCGCGAGCACCGTGGCGCAGGTCGTCTCGCGCACGGCGGTGAAGCACGTGGTCGTCACCACGATGGGCGACATGCTCGGCGTCAAGGGCCTGATCGTCAACCTCGTCGTGCGCAAGGTGAAGAAGCTGGTGCCCGCCTGGTCGCTGCCGGGCCACATCCCCTTCAAGCAGGTGATGGCGGAAGGCGCGCGCAACACCGTCAAACCCGTCAGCGTCGAGCCCGGCGACACGGCCTTCCTGCAATATACCGGCGGCACGACCGGCGTCTCGAAGGGCGCGGTGCTGACGCACGCGAACCTGCTCTCCAACATGGAGCAGATCAAGCTGTGGATCGAGCCGACCTTCCGGATCAAGAGGCGGCCGGAGCAGCTCGTCTTCATCTGCGCGCTGCCGCTCTATCACATCTTCGCGTTGACGGTGAACGGGCTGATGGGCATCGCGCTCGGCGGCCACAACGTGCTGATCGCCAATCCGCGCGACATCCCGGCCTTCGTCAAGGAACTGGCGAAATACCGCTTTCATATCTTCCCCGGCCTCAACACGCTGTTCAACGCCCTGATGAACAACCCGGACTTCGCCAAGCTCGACTTCTCCGAGCTCGTGCTGACGCTCGGCGGCGGCATGGCGGTGCAGCGTCCGGTCGCCGAACGCTGGCAGAAGACGACGGGCTGCGCGATCACCGAGGGCTACGGCCTTTCCGAAACGTCGCCGGTCGCGACGGCCAACCGTTTCGACCTTCCGGAATTCACCGGCACGATCGGCCTGCCGCTCCCTTCCACCGACATCGAGATCCGCGACGACGACGGCAAGACGCTGGCGCTCGGCGAAGTCGGCGAAATCTGCATCCGCGGCCCGCAGGTCATGGCCGGCTACTGGCAGCGGCCGGACGAAACGGCGAAGGTGATGACGCCCGACGGCTTCTTCCGCTCCGGCGACATCGGCTTCATGACGCCCGAGGGCTACACAAAGATCGTCGACCGCAAGAAGGACATGATCCTCGTTTCCGGCTTCAACGTCTTCCCGAACGAGGTCGAGGAAGTGGCGATGTCGCTGGCCGGCATCCTCGAATGCGCGGCGATCGGCGTGCCGGACGACCATTCCGGCGAAGCGGTGAAGCTCTTCGTGGTGAGGAAGGATCCGGCGCTCACCGAATCGGACGTGAAGGCGCATTGCGCGGCCAACCTCACCAATTACAAGCGGCCGAAATTCGTCGAGTTCCGCGACGAGCTGCCGAAATCCAATGTCGGCAAGATTCTCCGCAAGGATCTCCGGGGCTGACGGCAGCCCCGGTTAAACCGATTTAATTTTTTCGGCCGAGTCGCGTTTGCGGTCTTGATTTGCGGATGCCAAAGCGACTAGCTAACCGGCATCGTCCAAAGCCAGGGAACACGCCGATGAACGCGCTTGTCGAAAAGCTGAAATCCGTCGTCCGCGAGACCAACGCCATAGACATAAGGGCCGCGTTCGCGGCCGATCCCAAGCGCTTCTCCCGTTACTCCGCAACGCTCGGCGACTTCCTCTTCGACTATTCCAAGTGCGCGGTGAACGACGCCGTGCTCGACGGGCTGGAAGCGCTTGCCAGGCAAGCCGGCGTCGAGAAGAAGCGCGACGCCATGTTCTCCGGCGAGATCATCAACATCACGGAGGAGCGCGCCGTGCTGCACACCGCGCTGCGCAACCGCTCCAACACGCCGGTGCTCGTCGACGGCAAGGACGTCATGCCGGACGTCAACGCCGTGCTCGACGCCATGGGCGCCTTCGCCGACGGAATCCGCTCGGGCGCATTGAAGGGCGCGACGGGCAAGACGATCACCGACGTCGTCAATATCGGCATCGGCGGCTCCGACCTCGGCCCGGTCATGGCGACGCTGGCGCTCGCGCCTTTCCACGACGGGCCGCGGCTGCACTTCGTCTCCAATATCGACGGCGCGCATATCGCCGACACGCTGAAGCTGCTCGATGCCGAGACGACGCTGTTCATCGTCGCCTCGAAGACGTTCACCACCATCGAAACGATGACGAATGCGGCGACGGCGCGCAAGTTCATCGCGAACGCGCTTGGCGAGGCGGCCGTCGGCAGCCATTTCTGCGCGGTCTCCACGGCGCTCGACAAGGTCGCCGCCTTCGGCATCGACGAGGCCCGCGTCTTCGGTTTCTGGGACTGGGTGGGCGGACGCTATTCGATCTGGTCGGCGATCGGCCTGCCGCTGATGATCGCCATCGGCCGGCAGAATTTCGCGGACTTCCTCGCCGGCGGCCATGCCGTCGACAACCATTTCCGCGAGGCGCCGATCCGGCAGAACATCCCGATGCTGCTCGGGCTCATCGGCTACTATCACCGCAACGTGCTCGGCTATCCCTCGCGTGCGATCCTGCCCTACGACCAGCGCCTGTCGCGCTTTCCGGCCTATCTCCAGCAGCTCGACATGGAATCGAACGGCAAGTCCGTCACCATGGATTCGACGCCTGTCGAGGGCCAGACCGGGCCGGTCGTCTGGGGCGAGCCCGGCACAAACGGCCAGCACGCCTTCTACCAGCTGATCCACCAGGGCACGGCGATCATCCCGGCCGAGTTCATGATCGCGGCGAACGGCCACGAGAAGGACCTGCGCCACCAGCACCAGCTCCTCATCGCCAACTGCCTGGCGCAGTCGGAAGCGCTGATGAAGGGCCGCACGCTGTCGGAGGCCAAGGCCCAGCTCACCGCCAAGGGCATGGACGAGGCGAAGGCCGACCGAATCGCGCCGCACCGGGTCTTCTCCGGCAACCGGCCGTCGATCACCATGGTGTACGACAGCCTGACGCCCTTCGCGCTCGGCCGGCTGATCGCGCTCTACGAGCACCGCGTCTTCGTCGAGGGCGCGCTCTTCAACATCAACTCGTTCGACCAGTGGGGCGTGGAGCTCGGCAAGGAACTGGCGACGGGCCTGCTGCCGGTGATGGAAGGCAAGGAGAGCGCCGAAGGCCACGATTCCTCGACGGCCGGGCTCGTCGCAGCGCTGCTGAAGGCCGCGCAGTAAGCCGTCCCGGCAAAAGCGCGCAGCGGTCAGCGAAGGCTGAGGCGGCGTGCCGCGAAAGCATCGCGCGGCACGCGGGCGAGGTTTCCGAGGAACTGGCGTGCGCAGGCGCGCCAGCTGTAGGTCATGGCGCGGGCGCGGGCGACGTCCTTCGGGATATCAAGGGCGGCAAGCGCCGCTTCCCGCAGGTCTTCCGACAGCACGCCGCCCTCGCCGAGCACGTCGCGCGGGGCGGTGACGGGAAAGGCAGCGACCGGAACGCCGCTCGCCAGGGCTTCCAGCATGACATTGCCGAACGTGTCCGTCCGGCTCGGGAAGACGAAGACGTCCGCCGAGGCGTAGATCGCCGCAAGCTCCTCGCCGGTCCTGCGGCCGAGGAAATGCACGGCCGGATAGCGCTGCCGCAGCACGGCAAGGTCCGGCCCGTCGCCGACCACGACCTTGCTGCCCGGCAGGTCGAGGCCGAGGAATGCGGGAAGATTCTTCTCGACCGCAACCCGTCCGACATTCAGGAAGACCGGCCGGGGCAGGCCGAGGTCGCGGCGCCTTGCCGGATCGAACAGCTTCGTATCGACGCCGCGCGACCAGCGCTTGATGCGCACGAAGCCGCGCGCCGCCATCTCCGCACCGAGCGACTTCGTGGCCACCATCATGCCCTCGCCGGCATTGTGGAAACGGCGCAGCCACCAGTAGCTCCAGCTTTCCGGAATGGGCAGGCGCGCGCTGATGAACTCGGGAAAGCGCGTGTGATAGGCCGTGGTGAAGGGCAGCCGGCGTTTGAGGCAGGCGCGCCGCGCCGCCATGCCGAGCGGGCCTTCCGTCGATATATGGATGTAATCCGGCGCGACGGCCTCGATCTCGGCGAGCACCTGGCGCACCGAGGCGATGGCGAGCCGGATTTCCGGATAGGAGGGCAACGGGATCGTCGCGAACTTCTCCGGTGTCAGGAAGACGACCTCGATGCCCTCCTCCGCCATCGAGCGGGCCAGCTCCTCGAGCGTGTGCACGACGCCGTTCAACTGCGGGCGCCAGGCGTCCGTGACGACGAGGATGGTGGGCGCCCGGCCATTCGACCAGGCAGCAGCGGGCGAATCGGGAGCGGTGTCATCGAACATGGCCCCTTTGACCATGCCGCGATGACAGGCGAATGAAGAGGGCGCAGACTATGCGAGCCCGATCTCGCCGGCCCAGGGCGGGTTCGCGCCGGCGCGGGAGACGGTGACGGCCGCGGCCCTGGCGCCGAGCGCCAGCGATTTGGCGATCTGGTCTTCCGACAGCTTCGCCACCTGCTCCTTGGTGAGCAGGTTCTGCTTCTTCAGCGAGGCGAGCACGCCGGCATCGAAGGTATCGCCGGCGCCGACCGTGTCGACCACCGCCACCCGCTCGCTCGGTACCGTCACCTTGTGGCTCTCCGTATAGCCGACCGCGCCCTGCGCGCCGCGCGTCACGACGACGAGCTTTGCGCCGTGGTGCAGCCAGTAGCGCGCCAGCGCCTCCTCGTCGCCTTCGAGACCGAACCAGGCGAGGTCCTCGTCGGAGAATTTCACGATGTCGGCCATCGCGGCCATGCGGCGGATGCGGCCCATATGGGCATCCTTGTCCCTGATGAAGCCCGGACGGATGTTCGGATCGAGCGAGATGACGCGCTTTTCATGCTCGCGCTTCAAAAGCGCCTCGTAGGTGGAGCCGCAGGGCTCGGGGATGAGGCTGATCGCGCCGAAATGCAGCGCCTCGCAGTCCTCGCCGAGCACCGGCAGCTCGGCTTCGGTGATCATGCGGCCGGCGGTGCCCTCGTCGTAGAAGGCATAGGTCGCATGGCCGTCGACCAGCTTGACGAAGGCGACGGTCGTCGGACGCGACAGCGTTGCGCAATAGCTGTAGTCGACGCCGCTTTCGCGCAGCGTGCCGCGCAGGATGTCGCCCATCATGTCGTCGGAAAGGCCGGTGAAGAAACCCGTCGGCACGCCGAGGCGGCCGAGCGCGATCGCCGTGTTGAAGATCGCCCCGCCGGCATAGGGCGCGTAGGCATCCTCGCCGAGCGTCGTCGTCCGCGGCAGCATGTCGATCAGCGCTTCACCACAACACAGGATCATCGAATTCCTCCCATCGAACTTTCAATCGATTTAAACGATCGCAGCGGAAAGCGCCATAGGCTTTTACGACGTCGGCAGCTCCGCAACGCCGCCATGGGCCGCCGACCAGGCGAGCGGCGCATCGAAGAAAGCCTCGACGGAGGCGAGCGTCGCATCGTCGAAGAGCTTTTCCTGCCGGGCAACGGCGAGCACGTCGCGCCAGGTGGCGATGTGGTGCAGCGTCACGCCGCCATTGGCATAGCGGGCCTCGGCCTCCTTGAAGATGCCGTAGTAGAAGAGCGACATGCCGTGGTCGACCACGCCGCCGGCCGCGCGGATCGCATCGATGAAGGTGAACATGGAGCCGCCGACCGTCACGAGGTCCTCGATGACGAGCACGCGCGCGCCTTCCGGCATCACGCCCTCGATCTGCGCGTTGCGGCCATGCCCCTTCGGCTTCTTGCGCACGTAGATCATCGGCAGGCCGAGCCGGTCGGCAAGAAGCGCGGCGAAGGGGATGCCGGCCGTCTCGCCGCCGGCGACCACGTCGAAGCGCTCGAAGCCGGCGTTGCGGGTGACGGTCGCGGCGGCGAAATCCATGATCGCCGAGCGGATGCGCGGATAGGAGAGCAGCTTGCGGCAGTCCATGTAGACCGGGCTCGCCATGCCGGAGGCAAGCTTGTAGGGCTCCCCGGGACGGAAGTGAACCGCCTTGATCTCCCACAGCATGCGGGCCATCAGCTCCGCCATCACGTCTCTGTCCGGAAAGGAATTGGAAAACATCGGCATCTCCCGCGTGACTGTCTGACGGTGCGCATAGCAGCAAGAGCATCGGCTTTCCAGCGGGTGCGGCCTTTTCCGGAGGCCGCACGACGAAAAACCCTTCCCGGAGGCCGGGAAGGGTTGCTGGAGGATCAGCCTGTTGCGGGCGGTCAGGCGGCGGCGCGCCGGGCGTCGATCGAATAGGTGCCCGGACCGAAGGCGGCGAGCATGAGGAAGCCACCGGCGATCGTGATGTTCTTCCACATCATCAGGCCGTTGAAGACGGTCAGGAGGCCGTTGGCGCCTTCCGGGAAGTCCGGGATGTTGATGGAACCGCTGTGGAACACGAGCGCGGTGAACACGCAGAAGAGGGCGAGCAGGTAGGAGGCGATCCTCGTCTGGAAACCGACGAGGATGAACAGGCCGGCGACGAGCTCGAAGAGGCCGGCGAGATAGGCGAGCGCGGTGGCGGCCGGCAGGCCGGCACCGGCGATCATGCCGGCGGTGCCCGACGGATCGATGAGCTTCGGATAACCGGCCGTGATGAACATGAGGGAAAGGAGGATGCGTCCGAGGAGGACGACGGCGTTCTGCTGCATGGAAAGCTCCTGGGGCTTCAAGCGTTTGGTCGGCAGAGAGATACCAGCTTTCCGCCGTCAATCTAGACGAGCAAACAGGCGACAGATTGTTCTCTTTTTGTGAACGACTCCTGTTCCCCGCGGAACAGACCGGCGGATCCCGCCATGCGACAAGCAGCGCATCCCTTCTGCCTTGCCGGAGACGCCATGCGCCACTGCCTTCTCACCCTCGCCCTTGCCGTCGCTGCCCTCACCTTCTCTTCCGCCGGCCATGCGGGCACCTCCTATCCGGAAGGATATTACGGCCATTACCAGCAGACCTGCATAACCAAGCGCGTCCGCACCACGGACGCTCACGGCCGGACGATCACCAAGCGCGTGCGCATCTGCCGGTAGCGCCCGGAACGCTCCGTTCTTTTCTGTTGCAAGCGCCCAGCGGCTGGGCGAAGATTTCCACCGGGCAGCCCGTCTTTACTTCGTCAGCGGCGGCCGGGGGAAACCGGATATGAACGAGATCAACAGGAGCGCCGCGTTCTGGCGTTCTTTTCCGATTTTCGAAGGCTTCAGCAAGGAAACGATCGGCGAGATCGCCGCGATCGCCACCTTCCGCAAATGGCCGGCCGGCACGGTGATCTTCCAGCGCGGCGACGAGGGCAACTATCTCATCGTGCTCGTCTCCGGCCGCATAAAACTCTCGCTCATCACGCCGCAGGGCAAGGAGCTGTCGCTGCGCCAGCTCGAACCCGGCTCGGTGCTCGGCGAGATGGCGATCCTCGACGGCCAGCCGCGCTCGGCGGACGCCACGGCCGCCGTCGCCACGGAAGGCTATGTCATCGCCAAGCGCGATTTCCTCGACCTCCTCACCCGCAACCCGACAGCCGCGCAGGCGATCATCCACTATCTCTGCACCAAGCTGCGCGAGACGACGGAACAGCTGGAGACCATAGCGCTCTACGACCTCGACGCCCGCGTCGCCCGCTTCTTCCTGGCGACGCTGCGCGGCATCCACGGCGAGGAATTGCCGGACAGCGCCAATCTCCAGCTTGCGCTGAGCCAGACGGAGATCGCCGGCATCCTCGGCGCGAGCCGGCCGAAGATCAACCGGTCGATCCTGGCGCTGGAGGAAGCCGGCGCCATCCGCCGCAACGGCGGCATCATCCATTGCAATATCGGCCGGCTCCACAGCGTTGCCGAGCCGGATGACGACTAGCCCCCCGGCCATCATGATCGCCAAGAAATACAGACCCCTTGCCGCCGGCCTCGTCGCGAGCCTTGCCGGCGCACTGGCGCTCTTCGCGCTCGGCGAGACGGCGCTGGAGCAGCAGCGCGAATTCTACTTCGACGCGTTGACGCAGGCGGTCCCCGTCCCCCTGAGCGACCGGATCGTCGTCGTCGACATCGACCGCAAGGCCTTCCAGAGCGTGCCGGGCAAGGATTGGACACGGGCGCAGACGGCGGAACTGATCGAACGGCTCGCAGCCGCGAGACCCACCGCCATCGCCTTCGATTTCGTCTTCAGCACGGATTGCACGGCGGAAGAGCCCGCCAACGCGGCCCTTGCCGGCGCCATCGGCAAGGTGCCGACGGTCCTCGGCTTCCTGATCGGCGAGGCTCTCAACGAGACGCCGCGTCCCGTGCCGAAGCTTGCCCTGCAAAGGCCCGTCATCGTGCCCGACCTCTGGTTCATCGAGGGCACGGAAAGCTCCTGCGCCTTCCTGCAGGACAAGGCCGCGGCAGCGGCCGCCGCCTTCCTCGTCGGTGACGAGGATGCCGTGGTGCGCCGCGTTCAGGCCTATGCCATCGTCGGCAACGCTGCCTATCCGGCGCTCGGCGTCGAGGCGGCGCGGCTTGCGGCCGGCGCGCGCACGCCGGTGCTCGGCGGCAACCCCACCTGGCTCCGCCACGATTCGCGCATCCTGCGGCTCGACGAGGATGGCAGCCTGCGTTTCGTGGCGGGCGGCAACGAGACGATCGGCGCACGCACCTTCTCCGCGGCGGATGTCGTCGCGGGAACGGTGCTGGCGGACAGGATCGCCGGCAAGGTGGTGCTGATCGGCAGCAGCCTGCCCAATCTCGGCGGCCTCAGGACCAGCGCCTCCATGCCGCTGGAACCGTCCGTGCAGATCCACGCGGATGTCGCGAACGCCATCCTTACCGATCACATTCCCATGCGCGATCCCGGCCTCCTGCCCGTCGAGGCCGGCTTCGCCTTCGCCGCCGCCGCCGCTGCGGCCCTTGCGGCGGCGCGGCTGCGCCCGCTCGGCGCGGCCGTGGCAGGCATCGGCCTTCTCGGCCTCGTCTTCGGCGCCTCGGTGCTGCTTTATGCGCGCACGGCCCTGCTGTCGGATGCCGTCGGCGTCTCTCTCATCGTCGCGACGGCGGCGCTCGTCACCGGCCTCCTGCAATACGGCCATGTGCGCCGCGCGGAGGCGACGGCCCGCCAGCGCTTCGCGCAATACCTGCCGCAATCCGTCGTCTCGCGCTACATCGACAATCCGGAGATGGAGCGCGTCGCCGGCGAGGAACGGCAGGTGACGGCGCTGTTCACCGACATAGAGGGCTTTTCCGCGCTCGCGCAGAAGATCGGCCCGCACGACCTCGTCAAGCTGCTCGACATCTACTTCGCCGAGGTGAACGCCCTCGTCGCGCGCCACGGCGGCATGGTGGACAAGGTGGTGGGAGACGCCGTTCATGCGCTCTTCAACGCGCCGGACGATCTCGACCGCCATGTGGACAAGGCGCTTGCCTGCGCGGACGAAATCCGCACCCTCACCGAGGAAATGCGCCGCCGCCCGGACTTCCTCGACAAGGAATTCGGCCGCACGCGCATCGGCGTCGAAACGGGCATGGCGGTGCTGGGAGAGGTGGGCGCCGGCGGCAAGCTGGACTATACGGCGCATGGCGACGCGGTGAACCTCGCCGCACGGCTGCAGGATGCCAACAAGTTCCTGGGCACCCAGATCTGCGTCGGCCCGCGCGCGGCAGGCGAGACGAGCCGGCGGCTGCGTGCCATCGGAAGCCACGAGATCCGCGGCTTCGGCACGATGGACCTCTTTACCCTGGATTAAAGACTTAGCGGATGCCGACGCTCGCATAGGCCTCGCGGATGCGGGCTGCGCCCCATTGCGTGACCTCGCTTGGAGCCGCGCCCGGCGCGGCGATGTCCACGCCCTCGCCGCGGCCGACCTGGCGGGTCACGCCTCCGCCGGAGACCTCGACCAGCCCGTGCTCGACGAAGACGGCGAAGGCGCCGCGGCTCGGGCCGGCAAAGAACTTCGTGCCGCGCACCCCGATCATGCCGAAGGCGGTGCGCACGGTGAGGTCGATCTTGGCGAGCCCTTCCGGCCTGTCGAAGACCATCTGCCCGGTGCCGAGCTCGATGACGCCGCCCTGCCCGGCGATGAAGGTGTCGATCAGCAACTCCGTCTCGCTGCCGAGGAGCAGGCTGGTATCGTCGCCGAGGGCCAGTTCCGCGAAGCTTTCCTTGCCGGTCGCCACGAAATCGTGGTCCATCAGGCTGGCGCCGGCTTTCAGGCCCTCCAGATGGTCGGCCTGCCGGCGGGTGACCTCACCGTTGACCTCGACGGCCCTGCCGATGACCGCGTTGGCCTGGGTTGCACGAATGCCGATGCCCGTCAGCGCGAGCGCGCCGCCGGCGATGAAAAGCCTGCGGCTGAAGGTGACCGGACGGAGAGCGTCGAACGTCTGCATGACATACCTTTCGCGCGGGACCGCACCCGCCGGGAGGAATTGAACCGATAGGGGCCGGCGCGTCAACCGCGAGCGCCGCCCGGCATGCAACCCTTATGCGCCGCTCCCCGCCATCCTTCTGTTCCCGCGGAAACAGCCTCCTTCTTCCAGTCGGCTAAGGTTCGGCCATCCAACGAAGGAGACGGACCATGATCACGCGATCCACAGTGATAAAGACGGCCGGCCGCGCCCTTTTCTTCGCGGTCCTTCTTTCCGGCGCGGCCCAGGCGGGCACGCTTTCCATCGAAGACCAGTGCGATGCGAGCGCCGGCAGCCGCTACGACCGGACGCGCAACACGACCTTCGCGCCGGTCGCGCTTGAGGACATCAAGATCGGCCCGGCGCTTTCCGCCTGCCGCGAGGCCTACAACGCCGGCGGCGGGGCCCGCATGGCCTTCCAGCTCGGCCGCGCACTGGAGCGCGCCGGCCAGGACCTCGAAGCCATGAAGCTCTATGCGGAGGCTTCGGCCCTCGGCCATACGGCCGCGATGGTCAACTACGGCGGCATGCTGGGCAAGCGCGGCGACCCGGCCGGGGAATTCAACCACTACAGGAAGGCGGCGGAACTGGGCGACCTGCTCGGCGCCTACAATCTCGGCGTCGCCTATCGCGACGGCATCGGCACCGAGGTCGACGGCGAAGAGGCGGCCCGCTGGTTCGACAAGGCGGCAGCGGCCGGGGACGAGACCGCCGCCTTCAATCTCGGCGTGCTCTTCGACGACGGCAGCCTCGTCAAGGAGGACAATGCACGGGCGGCCGCCTTCTATCGGCTTGCGGCCGAGGGCGGCAATGTCGACGCCATGATCAACCTCGGCCTCATGCTGGAATCTGGCGAAGGCATCGCACAGGACCTTTCTGCCGCCGCCGGCTATTTCAGGCGGGCCGCCGATCGCGGCGACAGCTACGGCAAGCTGAAGCTCGGCCTGATGCAGCAGAGCGGCGCCGGCATCGTCAAGAACATCGAGCAGGCGGTGAACAGCCTCGTCGCCGCTTTCGAGATGCGCGACGTGGACCTCGAGGTGATCCTGCGCAACCAGCCGGAGCAGATCAGCGCCGACGCCCGCCTTGCCATCAAGCAGGTGCTCGCCGAACGCGATCTGATCGAGAAGGCCGGCGATGCGGAGATCGATCCGATCACCCTCGGCGCCATCGAGAAGCATTACGCCCGGAAATGACGCGGGATCATCTTCCTGCACCCTCGCCGGAATCGCTCAGCCGATCTCGCCCGCCTGCGGCCCCCAGGTATCCGTCATGGCAAAACCGTTCGCCAGCGGATCGGTCGGGTCGAGCGCGATCTGGTGCAGGCCGAACGTCCAGCCGCGGCCGGTGATGGTGGGGATGATCGCCTTGCGGCCGGCGACCACGGTCTCGGCCTCCAGCCCCACCTCGAACTCGGACCCGATGATCGAGCGCGAGCGGAACGTATCGCCCACCTTGGCAAGGCTGCGCGCGTGCAGCGTCGCAAGGTTGGCGGAATTGCCGGTGCCGCAGGGCGAGCGGTCGACGCGGCCGGGCCACATCGTGGTGGCGGTGCGCACGAGGCCATCGGGATCGCGGTCGCGGAACATGACATAGGCGATGCCGTTGATTTCCGGGATTTCCGGATGCACCACCCGCATCGACCTGTTGATGAGATCCTTCAGCGCCATGCCGGCATCGACCAGCGCGCGGGCATTGCCCTTCTCGATCTTCGTGCCGATCTGATCGACATCGACGAGCGCATAGAAGATGCCGCCATAGGAAATGTCGAAGCGCACGCGGCCCCAGTGCGGCGTGTCGATCTCGACGTCGAGCTCCTGCACGAAGGAAGGCACCATGGTGAGCTTGACCTTCTCGCAGCGCCCGTCGCGGCAGGTCGCCGTTGCCTTGACGAGGCCGGCAGCCGTGTCGAGCACGACGACCGTCTCCGGCTCCTTCATCTCGACGATGCCGGATTCGAGCAGCGCCGTGGTGACGCAGATCGAGTTGGAGCCGGACGAGGCATGCGCCTGATCGGCCTGGAGGATGATGAAGCCGGCGTCGGCTTCCGGACGCTTGGCCGGCAGCAGCAGGTTGACCGAACCGGTCGCGGCCGCGCGCGGTTCGAGGCACAGGAAGCGGCGCAGGCTGTCGTCGACCGTGTTGATGTGGTTGAGTTGCTCGGCGATCGTGTTGCCGGGGATCTTCGGCACGCCGCCGATCGCCACCTTGCCGATCTCGCCCTCGCAATGAACGTCCAGCAGCTGGATCGTGCGCTTCCATCTCATGTCGATATGCTCCGTTTTCCCGGCCGCGCCGGCTGTGCGGCCTTCCTGATATATCAGATTGTCATGCGTTCCAACTGCTTTTCATGCGAGAGGTTTGCGCGCTACGAGAGTGCTTCCCGCCGACGCCGTTCCGCCACGAGACCGCTCCATGACCAAACTCATCGTCTTCACCGATCTGCATATGGTGCCCGAGGGCGCGAAGATCATCGGCCTCGACCCTTACCAGCGGCTGCTTGCCGGCATCGAGCACGTCAACCGCTACCATGCGGATGCCGACCGGGTGATCTTCACCGGCGACCTGACGCACCGCGCCGACACGCTGTCCTACGAGCGCCTGCGCGATCTCCTCTCGCTGCTAGTGCCGCCCGCGGCCATCACCATCGGCAACCATGACTTTCGCGACCGGTTCCTCGAAACCTTTTCCCATGTCCTGCCCGACGAGAACGGTTTCGTCCAGCAGGTGATCGACTTTGCCGATTGCCGCGTCGTGCTGCTCGACACGCTCTTCGCCCCGCCCTACGACTATCCGCTCAGCCATGCCGGCTATCTCTGCGAAAAGCGCCTCGCCTGGCTCGACCGGGCGCTCTCCACCGCGAACGGCCTGCCGGTCCTCCTCTTCATGCACCACCCGCCGCACAAGACGGGCTTTACCGGCATGGACGCGATCCGGCTGGGCAACGAGGACGCCTTCTACGATCTCGTGCTGAAGCACGGCAATGTCCGCCATATCTTCGCCGGTCACGTGCACCGCACGATCGGCGGCTCGCATCGCGGCATCCCCTTTTCAATCTTCAAGAGCCCCGTGCACCAGCAGCCCATGCCCTTCGACACGCCGGACACGTCGCTCTCGGTGGACGAACCGGGCGCCTACGGCATCGTCGTGGTGACGGAAGAGGGCTTGCAGGTGCACAACGAGGACTACGAAATCGCCCGGCGCGACCCGGACATCGCCTGAGAGGGCCGGTTAACGCGCGTTACAGATCGTGATGGGCTGCCGCGAACGGCGCGGAACACAAAAGCACATCCCACGTTGTCTCCGCCGAAGGGGTGGAACCCAACGTTCGAAGGAGAAGACCATGCGTAAGATTCTGATGGCCGGTGCCGCTCTGGCACTCATCGGTATGACAGCCGCCCATGCGGACGACCGCGACAAGGAAGCCCTCGGCGGCGCAGCCGGCGGTGCAGCGGGCGCAGCCGCCGGTGCCGTCGTCGGCGGACCGGTGGGTGCGATCGTCGGCGGCGTGGCCGGCTTTGCCATCGGCGCGGAAGCGGCCGTCCCGGAAGAGGCCCGCGTCTATGTGATGAAGAACCCGACGCCGCCCGTCATCCTGCAAGGCCCGGTGACCGCCGAGACGCGCTTCGACGACACCGTCACGCTGACGCCGATCCCGGATCACCCAGACCTCGCCTACGTCTATGTCGACAACCGCCCGGTCATCGTGCGGACCGACAGCCGCCAGGTGATCTACGCGCCCGAGGTGGAAACGACGGCCAGCATCTCGGCCGACATCCCGGAAGAGACGATCACCTATGTCGAGCGCCATCCGCTGGAACCCGTGGTGCTGGAAGGTCCGGTCGAGGCCGGCGTCGTCATCCCGGAAACGGTGCAGATCGTTGAAGTGCCGGAGAACCCGAACTACGGCTACATCTATGTCAACGAACGTCCGGTCCTCGTCGACCGGGGCACCCGCGAGGTGATCTGGGTCCGGTAACGCCATTCCCCGGCATGGAGGCGGCCCTCAGAGGGCCGCCTTTTCATTGTCCGACGGCCGTGACCGTCGTGTTCTCGACGGAATTGCCGAGGCGCCGCCACTGATCGTCGTAGTTCTTGCGCGTCACCGGGTCGAAGACGGCGATCGGGGTGGACACCACGATGCTCGCCGCGCTGCCGACGGTCTGTGCGGTGCCGAGGGCAACGGCGCCGAGCCGTTCGCCGAAGCCGACCTGCGAATCCGTGACGGATTGCCCGTCGATCAGGCGATTGCCGATGAGGCGCACCACCTCCGGGCTTTCGGCGAACTTGCCGTGGTTCAGCCGGTCGCCGGATTTCAGCGCCGTCAGGTCGAGCACGGTGATGCCCTGCTTTTCCAGCATGGTGCGATAGGGTTCCTGCGCCGGATTGATCTGGCCGAGCCGGTCGACATTGCCCGAGATGCGGCGCGACAGCGTCAGCGCCCGGTCATCCCGCGAGACGAAAAGCGTGAAGTGCGGCCTGTCCTCGCCGATCGCGCGCAGCTGCTGGCCGAAGACGTCGACGTCGAGGTCGGGCGAGGCGAGAATGACCTGCTGGATCTTCTTCGGCACGCGCCCGTCGCGGATCGCCATCTGGCGCAGCGTCTCCACCGCAAGCCAGGTGCCCATGGAATGGGCCATGATGGTGATCTCGCCCACCTCGGGCGTCTCGACGGCTGCCCGCAGCATCTCCTCCAGCGCGTCGCGCGAATAGTTGGTGCTTTCCTTGTCGTAGGAATAATCGAAGATGCTGGCGCGCGAGGGCCAGGTGAAGATCACCGGCGCCGCATCGGTCTTCGAATCGTGCACGATCTGCGCGAAGCGATAGACCGCATCCTCGTAACGGTTGTTGAAACCGTGCACGAAGACGAGCACGCGGCGGCTCTTCGGCAGGTTGCGGTCGAGCCAGGCGCGGCCGGCCCTGGCGCCGTCGATCGGCTTCACGCTGACGGTGGAAAAGTCCTTCAGCGGGTCGGCCGGCAGCTTCGCCGGCCATTGCACCTGGCCGATCTTGCGCTTGCCGTCCGGCGGGATCGAGACGACGATGTCGCTCAGGGCAAGCTCGGATCCGCGCTCGCCGGAGAAAAGCACGCCCGGCTGGCTCGAAGGCGCACGCGTCGTGGCGACGAGCAGGTCGACGGTGGAGACCCCGGGCGGCACCTCGCCGCTCGGCACCAGCACGCCTTCCGGCCGGCCGGCGCAGCCGGCAAGCGCCAGAAGCCCGGCGAAGATCACGCGACGCAATACGCGCGGCATCTCGCGGTTCGTCATGTCCCGCTTCCTTCCGCTTTCCTGTTTTCGCCGGCGCTGTGCACGCACCGTTCGCCCCTGCTTAGCCGAGCAACGCACAGTTTTGAAGAGAAGCCGTGCGGCATGGCGGAACGGCACATCACGAGAGACCGATCCGCGTGGCATATCGGCCACGCCGCCCGACCGGGCGGCTGCCGCCGGCAAGGCTGCCCGTCAGGGATTCTCATCGGGAACAGTTTCGGACCAGATGGTGGCACGCGCCCATTCCGACCGTGAAATCTCCTCGCGGGTCGGGTCGTCGGTGTCATAGTCCTCGGTCAATGTGAGGAATCCGCGATCCGGAAATCCGATGTCCCCCGGCGACCGATAGCCGTGCTCGCATTCCTCGCAATGCGCATAGATCACCGAAGCATTCAGGTTCTTCTGGAGAAAGAGACGGCCCTGATTGCACAATGGGCATGTGCCGACATGATAAAGCCGCCTCATGCGCGCTCACGGCCCTGCCGAGCACCGCATGCCGAAGGTTTTGCGGACGCCCGGCTCAGCAATCGCCTCCTCCTCCGTCCTGACCGCTGCATCCGTCGGTCGAAGCGCCGTAGGCGCCAACGCTTGATCCGCCTGCGCTGCCGCTTCCCAGCATCCTGCGAAGGCCCTCCCGCCGGGGCCAGAAAAGCAAAAGCAGGACGAGCAGCACCATCGAAAAGACGACGGCAACGGCGCCTTGGAACAGGATACCCATCACGCATCGCCTCCTTCCTGCCGGCCGCAACCGGCGATGTTTCGCGCAAGGCCGGGATTCATAGTAACGGATTACCGCCGGACGTGAAATGATCGACCGCACCGGAACATGGCCTGGCGGAAGCGGGAGGCTTCGTCGTGCGCCATATGGGCAAGGCAGAACTCGGCCGGCTAGCGGGCTGCCTGCGCGAGCGCATCGGCGGCGGCGCGTCCCGACATGAAGGCCTGGTTGGACCACAGATAGTCCCATTCGCCGAAGCGGCCGGCGAGAAGGATGTCCTGGCTCTCGACCCAGCCGCGCACGACGTCCCTTCTCTCCTCCATGCCGAGATCGAAAACGACGTTTCCGAAGGGAAGATGCTTGTGATGCGTCAGGGCGATCTCCTCCCGTCCGGCAAGGCCCATTGCCTCGACGGCCCGGATGCAGCTCTCGACCAACCCGTCCGGTGCAAGGCCGTGCCCGCTTGCGCGCGATGAATAAATCTCGAACTGCAGGGAAGAACAGCCTTCCGGCGCATTGTGCGCAGACTTGATGCTCGGCGAGTAGGCGCGGGAGGCGAGGATGTCGGTATCGTAGATGTAGAACCAGAGGCTGGGCGAGACGTTCGGCTTTCGGAACCCTATCGAGACGATATCGATCGAGGTCGCAAACAGCGTATCGGCCAGGCGCCGTATGTCATCCGGCACATCCGTCATCAGCGCGACGAGCACGGGCAGCGGAATGGTGGAGATCATCCGCCGGTACGGCCGCGACCGGCCGTCGGCGAACGTGACCACGTTGCGCCGGTTGTCCACCTCGACCGCACGAAGGCCGCAGCGAATATCGGCCGCTTCGAGGAGAGGGTCGAGGAACGCCCTGTAGCCGCCGCGTTCCGGATAGCGCATGGTCGAGACATAGTAGGTGTTTGGCGGGTTGTCGCTGACGGCGCCGAAGACGACTTCGCGCAGGTCGGCGCGGCGCATGCGGTTGCCGATCCAGCCGATTCCCAGGTCGCCCGCGTCGAGCGTCCAGTATTTGCGGGTATAGCGGAGCGGCCAGCGTTCCGCGATCTTCTCGCCGTATTGATGGAGCAGCCAGTCGCGGTAGGTCGCGATGGGCGCATCGGCATGCACCTGCGCCAGATGGCGGGAAAGGTCGACAATCAGGTCGGCCTTCTCCTCGGCCGGCAGCGGGAACATGTTGTTCTGGACGGGATGCGGAATCCACAGGCCGCCGTCCCAGTTCAGCGAGCGCGCCTCGTGGCTGAGATAGGGCGTGCGGTCGAACACGGCGCGCACCTCAGGCTCCGAGGCGAAGGACAGGTGCACCGCGTTGTCGAAGGTCCAGCGGCCCTCCGCCGTTTCGAGCGTGAAGCTGTCGAGGAGGCCGCCGGGGCGGTCCTTCGCCTCGAAGACCGGCACATCCAGGCCATGCTCGCGCAGGCGCGCGGCGGCGGAAAGGCCCGCTATGCCGCCGCCGAGGATGGCGAACCGGTCATCGGACATCGGCAGACCGCCCTTCTTCCGCTAGCAACGCCTCGACATAGGCGGTGACCGCCGCGTCCCAGGCGGGCATCCTGTTCAGGCCGAGCAGCGTGAGCTTGTCGTTGACCGCGGCCTCGTTGGGCGAGACCGGCGCCCGCCGGTCGAAACGCTTCGGCACGAGCACCGGCGAGAGGCCCGCGGACGCAAGGATGTGCCGAACGTAGTCGAAGCGGGAAACGGCGCCCGACGCCACGCAATTGAAGCTTCCGGTCATGCGCTCGTCGACGAGAAGCAGGGTCTGCCGCACGACATCCTCGACATCGGTCGGCGAACCGATCTGATGGGGATCGGAGAACAGTTCCGGCTTCTGCCGGGCTTCGAGGATGCGCGCCCAGACGAAATTCCTGCGGTGCCCCATGCTGCCGCCATAAAGCCAGCCGAGCCGCAGAACGAGGTGCCGGCATCCGGCTTCAAGGATGGCGGCCTCGCCGGCTGCCTTGCTCTTGTGATGGACGGTGGTGGGATGAAGGGGGGAGAAATCCGAGTGCGGCGCAAGGCCGCCGCCGGCCGCCCGGCCGTAGCATCCGGTGGAGGAAAAGTGCACGAGGAGCGCATCCATCTCGCGCGCGGCCTGCGCAAGCAGGCCCGGCAACAGGGCGTTGACGGCGAAGGCGCGCGACGGCTCGGCCTCGGCACCCTCCACGTCGGTATCCGCCACGCAGTTTACGATGGTGGCGGCGGACGTCGCGACGATGGCATCGACAAGATGTCTCGGCCGCGTCACATCGAGCGCCTCGCGCGGAACGAGCGCGAGCGGCCGGCCGGCAAGGTGCGCGGCAAATCGGCTTCCGAGCATGCCCGATGCGCCGAGCAGCAGGACCGGCCTGTGGTTCAAAGGTCGCCTCCGAAAAACGTCGTCGGCCGCGTTTCGGCCTCGTCGGGATCATGCGGTATGGAGGCGACGTTGAGAAGCATCGACGCACCGGGCGCAAGGCCCTTGAAGGCGACGAAATAGCCGGGCGGCACCGTCAGGCGATTGTAAAGCTCCGTTGCATCCGGGGAAAGCTGTGTATCCAGCACGACGCCGCCGTCCTCCCCGCGCACCACGACGCGGACGCGGCCCGCCGCGCAGACAAGATTGAGCGTCATGCGGAAATGTCGCTTCCACCCCTTCGTCTCGCCCGCGTTGACGAGGGAGAAATAGGCTTCGCCGAAGCCGGCATAGCCCGGATCGCCGGCCTTCAGCCCGTGCATGACGTCGCCCTTGGGCGTTGCGATTCGCTTCAGCGGGGTCAGGAACGGTGCGCTCATTTCAGCCCGCCGATGCCCAGGTCCTGCGGCGCTCGGCGGCGAGCGCGTTGAACCCGGCGATCTGTTCCAGCGTCACGGCCAGCGCCTGCTCCCCGCCCTTCAGGACACGCCGGTACCAGGATCCCGTCAACGCGATGCACTCCTCGTATTTCAGGTTCGCTTCCCAATTCAGGTCGAGCAGGGCCTTGTCGCAGTTGAGCTTGAGCAGGCTCGCCTCGTGGAAGGGGATGTTGCCCGTGGTCCTGTAGGCCTCCGCATCCGAGCCGAGGCCCCAGATGCGGCCGAGATCGCCGATCAGGTCGACGACCGTGCGGTTCTGCTCGGCCCGGGGGCCGAAGTTGTAGGATTCCCCGTCCTGCGCCTGCGAAGCGGCGAGCGCGCGTGCGAGCGTGAGATAGCCGCTCAGGGGCTCCAGCACATGCTGCCACGGCCGGGTGGCGGCCGGCGAGCGGATCTCGACGACGCGCCCCTCTCCCCAGGCCCGGATGCAATCGGCGACGATGCGATCGGCCGCCCAGTCGCCGCCGCCGATGACATTGCCGGCGCGGGCGGTAGCAAGACGCACCGGATGGTTCCGCCCCTTGAAGAACGAGTGGTAGTAGGATCGGAAGATCAGCTCGGCGGCGCCCTTCGAGCCCGAATAGATGTCCTTGCCGCCGAGCGCATCCGTCTCGCGGTATCCCCAAACCCATTCGACATTGTCGTAGCACTTGTCCGAGGTGATGATGACGGCCGTACAGCGCCAGTCGACCTCGCGCAGGACCTCCAGCACGTTCGCAGTCCCGGTGACGTTGCTGGTGATCGTATCGAGCGGGTCCCTGTAGGAAACCGAAACGATCGCCTGGGCGGCGAGATGGAACACGAAGTCCGGACGGAACGCGCGCACCGTCGCACGCAGGCGCTCCAGATCGCGGATATCGCCGATATGATGGTCCACCTCGCCCGAAAGGCCGGCGAGATCGAAAAGCGACGGCGTCGTCGGAACTTCCCGCGAATAGCCGCACACCTTGGCGCCGAGGCTGATCAGCCAGGTGCTGAGCCACGCGCCCTTGAAACCCGTATGGCCGGTTATCAGCACGCGGGCGCCGGAAAATACGTCGTCAAAGCTCACGGTCATCTCTTGCCTGTTCGGGCGAAGCCGCCCTGGTGAATGCCTCCGGCGTTCTCCTCACGCGGAAACGCCGCCTCCATCTTTGCCGGGGGCAGGAAGTCCCCGCGCCGTCGCCCGCCTACCAGATCTTCCAGGGTGCCCTGCCGCTTTCCCAGTGCTTTTCGAGCTGGGTCTTGTCGCGCAGGCTGTCCATCGGCTGCCAGAAGCTGAAATGGCGGTAGATTCCCAGCTGCCCGTCGCGCGCAAGGCTTTCGAGCGGCTCCTGCTCCCAGGTCGTTTCGTCGCCGGCGATGAGCGAGGCGACGTCCGGCGTCAGGACGAAGAAACCGCCGTTGATCCAGTTGCCGTCGCCGACCGGCTTTTCCAGGAAGGAAACCACCCGGTCGTCGTCCAGCTTCAGGGCGCCGAAACGGCCGGGCGGCTGGGTGCCGGTGACCGTCGCGCGCAGGCCGTTCGACTTGTGGAAATCGATGAGCCGGGTGATGTCGATATCGCCGACGCCGTCGCCGTAGGTCAGGCAGAAATAGGGATCGTTCTGCACATGGGAGATGACCCGCTTGAGGCGCCCGCCGGTCATCGTCATCTCGCCGGTGTCGACCAGCGTCACGCGCCAGGGCTCCGCCTTTGCCGAGTGGGTCTCGATCCTGTTGTTTTGCAGGTCGATCGTGATGTCGGACATGTGGATGAAGTAGTTGGAGAAATACTCCTTGATCACATGGCCCTTGTAGCCGAGGCAGATGATGAAGTCATTGATGCCGTGGGCGCTGTATATCTTCATGATGTGCCAAAGGATGGGGCGTCCGCCGATCTCCACCATGGGTTTCGGCTTGGTGGCGGTCTCCTCGGCCAGCCGGGTGCCCAGTCCCCCGGCGAGAATGACGGCTTTCGGCTTGAACTGCATCCCTCTATTCCCCGCTGGTCCCGTTATCCGAACGTGTACTTGCGCCCGATGCCGCCGAACGTCTCGTAGGATTTCGAAGAGCGGTAGAGGCCGGCCATGGACCTTTCCTCCATGATCGCGGCGATCACGTCGTAGTTCTTGTTCGGCGGGCGCGTATGGGCGACGGCGATATCGTCGATGATGGCGATGCGGCCCGGCACGCGGCCGGCAAGCTGGGACCAGATGTGATCCAGACCGAAGCCGCTGAAGGACGCCTCGAAGGTCGGCAGGCAGATCCTGAGGAACGCCCGGGTGAAGACCGGGCACATCAGCTCCACGAAGCTCGTATAGCGCAGCACGTAGTCGGGATTCTGCGCCGTCACCGGATGGGTGACGTAGGAGGTCGGCACGAGGGAAGGCTGGGCGATGTCGAAGCCGCCGAGGCGGAAGATGTTGAACAGCTTGTTGATATCGCCCCACGACGTCATCAGGTCGTCGTCCGGCATGTAGATGTTCTCGTAGTCGAGAAGCGGGCTGCCTTCCAGAAAGAGCTTGTAGATGGCGGAGAACTTGCGGTCGTTCGGCTGGTGGGTGAAATATTCCCAGCCGGCGAGGTTTTCGGGCAGCTCCCGGCCGTACCAGCTGATGCAGAGGTCCCAGTTGCGGTCCTCTTCGCCGATATTGGCCGGCCATTGGGTGTGCAGCGAGTGCGCGTTCGCACGAAGGACCACCAGGTTGCGGCGCCGCCCTCGGCCGACAGATTCGGCGATGCGAAACTGCGGAACGTCATCCGACGCGGCCTGCCCGAAGTCGCGCGCGCTCGGCATCGCCGCCCGCTCGAGCACATGCACCGTGCCGGGATCGACGCGCGAACGCCCCTTCAGGCGCAGCAGCCCGTGCTCGTCCTCGGCATGGTCCCCGAACTCGGTGGTCGTCTGCCCATAGATGTTCAGGAAGCGGAGCTTGCCGTCCGCCAGTGCCCAGCAGCGCTCGAAGGGGTGGATGTAGCCGCCGACGACGCCATTCGGCAGGAATCTGAGGACGGGAGCGATGCTATCGCCGTTCTCCCGTAAGAAGGCCCATGTGCCGGCGAACAGATCACTTTCCTGGATTGCCATGTATCGTCACCGCAAGGTTCGGTTCATCGAAAGAACGGAAGCGCCCTGCTGCCGGAAGCAGGCAGGAAAATGCGAGGTCGCCGGCGTTCCGCCAGCCTGCGCCGGCGGGCGGGACGACGACATCTGATCGGCAAGAAGGGGAGGCTTTCGCAACTTGAGACCGGCCTCCTAGGCACGAACATGATTCTTCGCTTCTAGGATCCGAAATCTATCCCGCCACGTTATCCCGGAAGATCATACATCGACCTTTCCCCAGGCTGACCTTGCGCGGTTGTAACGCGATGCCGGGTGGCCGGGCTCAGGCAGGCACCGCAAGGCGAGCGCCAAGAGAGAAGCGCCGTTCCTCAGATCATTGATCGTGCCGGGGAATATGAATGGCGCACCCGAAGAGATTCGAACTCCTGACCCCCAGATTCGTAGTCTGGTGCTCTATCCAGCTGAGCTACGGGTGCGCTGGCAGCGGCGGGGCGTCGTGCCCGGCTGCGAGGCGGTTCTCTAAAGGGTACGCCGGCTTATTGCAAGCGCCTTTCGGAGAAAAATGCACTTTTTTCATCGAGCCGCCGTCCTTCGCCGCACGCGGACTTGCGGTCAGGCGCGGTGGCGGAAGGCGTCGAGCGGAACGGGACGGTCCGGCAATTCGATGCGGAAAAGCGTGCCGGGCGTCGCCTTCTCCACCAGCGCGATCGTGCCGCCATGGGCGAGCACCAGTTCGCGGGCGATGGCAAGGCCGAGGCCGGTGCCGCCGGAGCGCACCGAGCCGCGGAAGGCGGCAAAGAGGTTCTCGCGCGCCTTGACGGGCATGCCGGGACCGTTGTCGTCGATCGCGATGGAGACGACGCTGCCGGTGCGCAGGCCCGTCACCAGCACGGTGCGCCGCTCGCTGCCGGCATCCTGCGACAGCGCCTCGACCGCGTTGCGGCACAGATTGTGGATGACGCGGAAGAGCTGCTCGCTGTCCGCATCGACCTGCAGGCCCGGCTCGACCTGCACCACGAAGTCGATGTCGCCGCGCGTATCGAGCGCCAGCACTTCGGAGACTTCCTGGACCAGCGGACGCAACGCGACGAAGCGTCGGCGCGGCTCCGGCTCGCGCATGCGGCCGTAGGAGAGAACCTCGTTCGTATAGCCCACGGCCCGGTCGATGCTGCGCAGGAGCTTCGGCGCGACGCGCTTGACCACCGGATCGTCGACATCCGACAGGCGGTCCGACATGAGCTGGGCCGAGGACAGGATGTTGCGCATGTCGTGGTTGATCTTCGACACCGCGAGGCCGAGGTCGGCGAGGTTCTTCTGCTCCTTCAGCGTACGCTGCAATGTCTGCTGCATGGCCGCAAGATGGATGCCGGCGACGGCGATCTCGTCGCGTCCGCCCGAGGGTTCCAGCACGCGGGCCGGATTGGAAGGATCGGCGGCAAATTCCCGGATGTTCGCGGTCATGCGGCGCATCGGGCGGATCAGCAGGCGATTGAGCGCGAAGAAGATCGGGCTTGCCGTGACCAGCGAGATGACCATGGACAGGATGAAGACGTTGCGCGCATGGCGCAGCATGGCACGGCGCAGCGCGCCCTCGTCCAGCAGGAGCTCGATCCGCGTGCTCGTTTCGCCCACCGGGCCGTAGACGCGGATGATGCGGTCGCCGCCGAAAAGCAGCGTGTCGAAGGCGTCGTAGACGGAGGTCAGCGTCGAGACGTCGGAAAGATCGTATTGCGCATCGACGCTCGGCGGCATGTCGACGGCGGCGACCATGCGCGAGGCGTCCTGCTTCTTCAGCACGATCGCCTTGGTGCCCGTCGCCAGCAGCGTCTCCTCCTGCACGGCGCGCGGCAGTTCCTGATCCGGCAGGCCCTCGATGACGACGCTGGCGGCGGCTGCGGTGTTCAGCCGGTCGCGCAGCCACATCAGCCGCATGTTGGCGACCGAGGGCACGAAGATCAGCACCTCGGCGATAAGGACGAAGACGGCGGTAAGGAGCAGGAGCTTGCCCGACAGGCCGGACAGGAAGCCGACCGCCGGCACCGGCGTTTCGGTCAAGGACGGCGACCCGTCTCTGTCCACCATGTCTCAACTCCCCGGACTGCCGCAAGCGGCGCTCGACATCGCGACCCAGGGATCGACGACGCACCTTCGGCCATGGCCGACAGCCAATTATAGGAGATTGCGGCGATTTTTCCAACGCCGGCGCAAAAGCAGGGCGCGGCGATCGAAGACCGCCGCGCCCGATCAGCCGATCCGCTTCGGATCAGAACTCTTCCCAGTTCTCCTGGGCCGCCGTTGCCGTCGCGGCGGCGCGGTTGCCGCCGAAGGCCCGGGCGACATTGCCGATCATGCGGCGCGCGGGCGATTCGACGGGCCGGGTTTCGGTGCGCACGACGGCCACGCGCTGCACGGCATCGCCGGTGCGGAAGCGGGCGACGAGATCGGCGAGGCCGTCCGCTTCTCCCTTGAGCTTGTGCGTGGCGGCCGACGTCTCCTCGACCATCGCGGCATTGTGCTGGGTGACCTGGTCCATCTGGTTGATGGCGGTGCTGATCTCCTGAAGGCCCGTCGCCTGCTCGCGGGCGGCCGTGGCAATCGCATGGATGCGCTCGTTGATAGTGACGACCCGGCCTTCGATATCGGAGAGCGCCGAGCCCGTCTCCTGCACGTATTTGACGCCGACGGCCACCTCGTCGCCGGACTTGGTGATCAGGCCCTTGATGTCCTTGGCGGCGCTCGCCGCGCGCTGGGCAAGTTCGCGCACTTCCTGCGCGACGACGGCAAAGCCCTTGCCGGCTTCGCCCGCGCGGGCCGCCTCGACGCCGGCATTGAGCGCCAGCAGGTTGGTCTGGAAGGCGATCTCGTCGATCACCGAGATGATCTGGCTGATCTCGCTGGACGCCTGCTCGATGCGCCCCATCGCGTCGATGGCATTGCGCACGATATCGCCGGACTGCTTGGCGCTCTGCGTCGCCTCGCCGACCATGAGGCTCGCCTCGTTGGCGCGCTCCGTGGAGTGCTTGACGGCGGCGGTGATCTCCTCGAGCGCGGCCGAGGTTTCCTCCAGCGCCGCGGCCTGCTGCTCGGTGCGCTTGGACAGGTCGTCGGAAGCGGTGCGCAGCTCGCCGGAATTGGCGTTGATCGCATCGGTCGAAGCGCGTACCTCGCGCATGGTGCGCTGAAGCGTTGCAAGCGTCGCGTTCACGTTCTGCTGCAGTTCGGCGAAGGCGCCGCGGAAGCTGCCGTCCATGGTTTGCGTCAGGTCGCCCTCGGCCAGCGCGCCGATGACGCGGCGGGTCTCGGCGATACCCTCCTCGACGCCGGCGACGAGTTCGTTGACGCTGTTGGCGAAGCGGTTGAGGTCGTCGTTCTGGTAGTCCTTGCCGATGCGCGAACTGAAGTCGCCGGCCGCCGCCGCATGCACGACGGTCGCGATCGAGGACTGGAGATCGGCGCTCTTCTCGCGCAGGATCTGTTCCTGGGCGTTGAGGTCGCGCACGGTGATGGCGTTCTGGCGGAAGACGGCGACGGCAGCGGCCATTTCGCCGATCTCGTCCTTGCGCCCGGCATAGGGCACCTCGGTCTCCAGGTCGCCGCCGGCCAGCCGGTTCATCGTGTCCGTCACGTTCTGGATCGGACGGCTCAGCTCGTTGGTCGCGATGTAGAACGCGGTGCCGCCGCCGAGCACCAGGCCGACGCCGACGGTGCCGAGCACCAGCGTCAGCATGAGGGTCTCGAAGGCCGCCACATCGGCCTTGATCGCGGTCAGGTTCTCGTTGTCCGTCTGCACGACGGCGTCGATCTCCTTCTGGAAGGCCTTGCGGTTGGCGCGGTTGCTTTCGTTGTTGCCCTGCTCGTTGGCGGCCGCGGGCGAAACCTCGGTGCCGAGGCGCGCGGTCTCCGTGCGGAAGGCGCGGAATTCGGCGGCGCGCGCAACGACGGCGTCGAAGGCCGCCTTCTGCTCTTCCGGCACGATGGGGCGCCACCTGTTCAGAGTCTCGTCGATGCCGTCGAGTTCCTTGCCGATGCCCTCGGCGAATTTCTTGGCGGCCTCCACATCCTTGGAGGCGTAGATGCCGCGCGATTCCATGACGACGGCCGTGACCTGGCGGTTCAGGTGCTCGCCGAGGAAGGCGCGGTCGGCCGCGTTCTCGTACTGGCGGAGCTTGTCGCTGTACTCCGAGACCACATGCACGGCAATGCCGCCGATGAGGACGGAGATGAGACCCATCACGCCCACGATGAGATAAATCTTGCCGCGTATCTTCACGTCGCACTCCAAGGAAACCGTAGCGGATCGGCGAGGCGGCACACGCCCCTCCACCTGGCAGGAACGGTAAACGCTAAAAGTTAACTAGACTTTGATGCAACCACCCGAAGAATAGGAACATTCTTCGTGACTAATATTGCGTATGCCGGGGAATCCAAGGTATTCCGCCTCACCCTACGGCAGGAGGCATGCCGAAACGCAATCAAGGAACAACCGAGAATTGATTTAGCATTAACGATTGCGACAGGAATCCATGCGGGCGCGCCCGCAATTGACTTTCGACCGGCTTTGCCCTTATAAGCCGCGCACGTCCGGAAAGCGCGCCTTCCTGCGAGGGATAGGCTATGCCGGGCCGAAGCGCTCCTTGCGTAACGCAAACCCAAGAAGGGCCGCACACCGCGGTATTAAATAAATGTCGAAGCGTACCTACCAACCCTCCAAGCTTGTCCGCAAGCGTCGTCACGGCTTCCGCGCCCGCATGGCTACGAAGGGCGGCCGCAAGGTCCTGTCCGCACGTCGCGCCCGCGGCCGCGCACGTCTCTCGGCCTAAGGCCGTGCCTGCCCGAACAGAGGCGACGGGCAATGACGAAAACTGTTGAGAAATCCGCTGTCGGACGGCTGAAAAGCCGTCCGCAGTTTCTTTTTGTGCGCGAGGGCGAGAAGCGCAAGGGACCCATGTTCCTTCTCGAAGTACGCGACCGGCAGATGCCGGACGAACCGCCCCGCGTCGGCTTCACCGTCACCAAGAAGCACGGCAACGCCGTGGAACGCAATCGCATGCGCCGGCGCCTGAAAGAGGCGGTGCGGCTATCCGCCGGGTTTGCAATGGAGCCCGGACACGACTATGTGGTTGTCGCCAGACGGGACGTGCTGAACGCGCCCTTCAAAACCCTTGAAGCCGGCCTCAGGGACAGGATCGCGACAAGACAGAAACAGAAGCAGCAGCAGCGCCCTGCTGCTCCCGGGAAAGAGTGATGGAAAACAACCGCAATTATTTCGTGGCGATCGCGCTGTCCGTGGTGATCCTCGTCGCCTGGCAGTTCCTCTACGTGAACCCCAAGCTGGAGAAGGACCGCGCCGCGCTCGAAGCCCAGCAGGCAGCCCAGAGCCAGCAGACGACGACGTCCGGCGGCACGACGACGACCGCGACCGGCACGAGCGGCGCATTGCCGGGAGGCTCGGGAGCGGCGACCACGACCGAAACGCGCGACGCGGCGCTCGCCCGGTCCGCCCGCGTCGAGATCGACACGCCTTCGCTCTCCGGCTCCATCAACCTGACGGGTGCCCGCTTCGACGACCTGAGGCTGAAAGAGTTCCACGAGACCGTCGACAAGACGAGCCCGATCATCACGCTGCTCAGCCCGGCGGAGACCGAACACGGCTATTTCGCCGAGATCGGCTATGTCGGCAGCGAGGCGACCGGACCGGTCCCGGGACCCCAGACCGTCTGGACGCAGGACGGCACCGGCAAGCTGACGCAGACGACGCCGGTGAAGCTGACCTATACCAACGACAAGGGCATCACCTTCACCCGCACCATCTCGGTCGACGAACATTACATGTTCCAGGTCACCGACAGCATCGAGAACCGCACGGAAGCGGCGGTCGCGCTGTCGCCCTACGGCCGCTCGACCCGCTTCTTCAAGCCGTCCGACCCGTCCGTCTACGTGCTGCACGAGGGCTTCATCGGCGTGCTCGGCGATCTCGGCCTGCACGAGGTGAAGTACAGCGAGACCGAGGAGGACACGACCGTCGCGCCCGGCAAGGCGACCGGCGGCTGGCTCGGCATCACCGACAAGTACTGGGCGACCGCGCTCGTGCCGCCGCAGGGAACGCCCTACGAGACGCGCTTCTCCTATTTCCAGGACGGCCGACCGCGCTACCAGGCGGACTACCGGCAGGACGACATCACCGTCGCGCCCGGCCAGACGATCGAGGTCAAGAACCTCTTCTTCGGCGGCGCCAAGGAAGTGCCGATCATCGACCAGTATGAAGCGTCCTATTCCATCCCGCGCTTCGACCTGATGATCGACTGGGGCTGGTTCTGGTTCTTCACCAAGCCGATGTTCCAGATGATGGACTTCTTCTTCCGCTACTTCGGCAACTTCGGCATCGCGATCCTGCTCACCACGATCGTCGTCAAGGGCCTCTTCTTCCCGCTGGCCAACAAGCAGTACGCCTCCATGGCCAATATGAAGAAGATCCAGCCGAAGATGGAGGAGCTGAAGGCCAAGCACGGCGACGACCGCATGGCGTTGCAGCAGGCGATGATGCAGCTCTACAAGGAAGAGAAGATCAACCCGCTCGCGGGCTGCTGGCCGATCCTCCTGCAGATCCCCGTCTTCTTCGCGCTCTACAAGGTGATCTACGTCACGATCGAGATGCGCCATGCGCCGTTCTTCGGCTGGATCCAGGATCTTTCCGCGCCGGACCCGACGTCGCTGTTCAACCTGTTCGGTCTGCTGCCCTACGACGTGCCGCACTTCCTGCTCATCGGCGTCTGGCCGATCATCATGGGCATCACGATGTTCCTGCAGATGCGGATGAACCCGACGCCGCCGGATCCGACCCAGGCGATGATCTTCAACTGGATGCCGCTGATCTTCACCTTCATGCTGGCGACCTTCCCGGCCGGCCTCGTCATCTACTGGGCCTGGAACAACCTGCTCTCGATCATCCAGCAGGGCATCATCATGAAGCGCCACGGCGTGAAAATCGAGCTCTTCGACAACCTGAAGGGCCTCTTCGGCAGGAAAGCCAAATCGTCCTGACGGCATCTTCGACCGACGAGAAAAACCCCGGCCCCCGCGCCGGGGTTTTCTTTTGCCTCGTCCCCCGGGCGGCGGCGCGCTTGACTTTCGCGGCCAAAACCCGGAAGCGAAGGGCCTGACAACAAAGGCAAGACGCAATGACCGAGACGACGTCGCCGGACGACAAGCCGCTGTTCGGCAGGCCGTGGATCTTCATCCGCGGCGTGCCGGCCATGAAATTCCTGCCGCCGGAAGGCCCGCCGGAGATCGCCTTCGCCGGCCGCTCGAATGTCGGGAAATCGTCGCTGATCAATGCGCTCGTCGGGCACAAGGGCCTGGCGCGAACCTCCAACACGCCCGGCCGCACGCAGGAGCTCAATTATTTCGTGCCGGACGGCTTTTCGGGCGCGGAAGACGACCTGCCACCGATGGCGCTCGTCGACATGCCCGGCTACGGCTATGCGCAGGCGCCGAAGGAGCAGGTCGACGCCTGGACGAAGCTGGTCTTCGATTACCTGCGCGGCCGCTCGACGCTCAAGCGCGTCTATGTGCTGGTCGACAGCCGCCACGGCATCAAGAAGAACGACGAGGAAGTCTTCGCCCTGCTCGACAAGGCGGCCGTCTCCTACCAGGTCGTGCTGACCAAGACCGACAAGATCAAGGACGCCGGCGTGCCGCGCCTCGTCGAGGAGACCTTGCAGACGATCGCCAAGCGTCCCGCCGCCTATCCCGAAGTGCTCGCCACCTCGTCGGAGAAGGGCCGCGGGCTCGACGAACTGCGCGGCGCGATCATCACCGCGATAGCGCGCTGAAGCGTTCCCACGCGAAGTGTCGGGCGGTCTTGCGGCGTGCCTGAGGCTCAGTCGAACCGTGCGGCGCCCGAAGCGATGACCGGCCCGGTCGCCCTGCCGGTGGGCGAGCCGCCGAAGGGCTCGACGCTGACGGAGAGCGTTGCGCCCTGCACGAGGCGGGCACGCGTCTCGACCGGCACGACAAGCTCCCCCTCTCCCGTCTGCGGCAGGACGCCGAGCGAGACGGGCGCCTTGCCTTCCTCGGCGAGCCAGAGTTCCAGCGACTTCTCCTTCTCCGCGCCGCCGGCGACGGGCGTGACGCGCACGGCACCGCTCGCATCGTCGTAGCGCGCCACCAGGTTGACCGCGGCGCCCTCGCCCGTCAGGTCCGCAACCAGCCGGCCGCCGTTCACGGGACGCGGCGCAAGCAGCGCGCTCATCGACACGGCGAGGCCGGCGGCGACCGCGAGCGAGGCGAAGGCCAGCGCGCGCCAGAGCGCCAGGGAATGCCAGCAGCCGCCGGCGACCCTGCCCGACAGGACGGCATCGCGCGGGACGGCGCCGAGAAGGTGTTGCTCGATGGGCAGGCGGGCGCCCGGCGGCAGGTGCAGCGCCTCGTAGTCGTCGTTGAAGGCGGAAAGGTTCTCCTCCCAGCGGCTCACCATGGCGGCGAACTGGCGGTCCCTTGCCAGGCGCGCCTCCACCTTGCGGCGGTCTTCGGCGGAAAGCACCCCAAGCACGTATTCGCCCGCGATCACCTCGTCGCAGCAGGGTTCCCTCATTTCTCGGTCGGACGCCGTCATCGGCTCATGCACTCTCTCGTTTCGAAGGATCGCCGCGAGGACGGAGCCTCGCACTTCCTATATAGGCACGCGGAAACGCTTTTGCTCATGGAAACGCATGAGGAGCGCATCATATTCCCCAACGGCCTTCCTTGCCAACGCTCCCGGCCACCGCGCTCTCTTTTCCGCAATGTGGCCGACGGATCATTCCATCGTCACGAAACATGCGTTAAACAGGCGCCCACCCATTCCCACGAGGCCGCCATGTCCCTATCCGAAAGCGAAACCCAAGCCCGCCTTCTCGCCCAGGCCCTGCCCTTCATGCAGCGCTACGAGAACAAGACCATCGTGGTAAAATATGGCGGCCATGCGATGGGCAATCCCGAGCTGGGCAAGGCGTTCGCGAGCGACATCGCGCTCCTCAAGCAATCGGGCGTCAACCCGATTGTCGTGCACGGCGGCGGCCCGCAGATCGGCGCCATGCTGACCAAGATGGGCATCGAATCGAAATTCGAAGGGGGGCTGCGCGTCACCGACGAGAAGACGGTCGAGATCGTCGAGATGGTGCTGGCAGGCTCCATCAACAAGGAGATCGTCGCGCTCATCAACCAGACGGGCGAATGGGCGATCGGGCTTTGCGGCAAGGACGGCAACATGGTCTTCGCCGAAAAGGCCAAGAAGACGGTCGTCGATCCGGACAGCAATATCGAGCGCATCCTCGACCTCGGCTTCGTCGGCGAGGTGGTCGAGGTCGACCGCACGCTCATCGACCTTCTGGCCAAATCGGAAATGATCCCGGTCATCGCGCCGGTCGCGCCCGGCCGCGACGGCCACACCTACAACATCAATGCCGATACCTTCGCCGGCGCCATCGCCGGCGCGCTCAGCGCGACGCGCCTGCTCTTCCTGACGGACGTGCCGGGCGTGCTCGACCGGCAAGGCCAGCTCATCAAGGAGCTCTCCGTCGCAGAGGCCCGCGCGCTCATCAAGGACGGCACGATTTCCGGCGGCATGATCCCGAAGGTCGAGACCTGCATCGACGCCATCAAGGCGGGCGTCCAGGGCGTCGTCATCCTCAACGGCAAGACGGCCCATTCGGTGCTGCTCGAAATCTTCACCGAGCACGGCGCAGGCACGCTGATCGTTCCCTGATCAGGCGGAGGCGTCGCCGCCCTGCGGCGCCATTTCCCCGCCGAGCGTGAGCTTCAGCGGCTCTGCCTCCTTCTCGAAGGTCTCGACGCGCTTGTCGTAGACGGGCGAGATCGTGCCCATGGCGCGATCCCAGAACGAGAAGTAGTTCGCGAAATTGTACTTGAATTCCGCATGGTGCTGGTCGTGGTAGGTCGTGCACAGCATGGGTGAGGGATAGCGCGCGGACTTCGAGGCGAAATATTCGAAGCCCGCATGGCCGAACGTGCCGTTGACCTGGTCGAAGAGCCGGTTCGCCAGCAGGATCACCGGCGGAAACGGCACGATGAAGACGATCGCCGCATAAAAACCCTGGGACAGGGCGGTATCGACGAGGCCGATGGAATCGTTGCTCCAGACGGTCGGTGCGACGCTGCGGTGATGCTCCAGGTGGAAACGGTAGAACGCCCTGGTGTGCAGCAGGCGATGGGCGAAATAGAACCACGTGTCGAAGAGCACCATGCACAGCAGGAAGAGCGGCACCGCCGTCCACCAGGAAAACGCCCAGGGCGTCCATGTCCAGCCCTTGTGCTGCGCGAAGAGGCCGATCGAGACCGACAGGCACGTCACGAAGATCGACGCCATGCTCAGACGGATTTCGGCCATCTTGCGCTTCTCGCCGCGGCGGTTCTTCTGGATGCGCCGGTCTGGGTTGCGGTCGTTCAGCCAGGTGATGGCGAAACCGAGGATGAAGTAGATCGCCACGGTCGCCGCGTAGATCACGCCGAGCAGCAGCAAGAATTCCCCAATACTTCGCGTGAAACCGCCCATTCGCCCCTGATCCCCTCATGCCCCATGCCAGCCGGCGGCAAGCTAGCGTAGAAGGTTGCCGGGGTAAAGGTGCTCAACCATAGATGACAAGCGCAAGCACGCCGACGACGATGAGCGCGCAGCCGATGATCTCCAGCCGGTTGATGCGCTCCTTGAAGACGAGGACCGTGGAGGCGAAGGTGAAGAGCATCTCGACCTGCGCCAGCGCCTTCACCACCGCCGCCTGTTGCAGCGTCATGGCCATGAACCAGCCGAAGGAGGCCGTCGCGCCGACGAAGCCGACGAGCAGCGCCGGCCGCCAGGCCCGGGCGATCCGCGGCAGTTCCGCGCGCTCGCGCAGCAGCATCCAGCCGAACATGAGCGCCGTCTGCAGCACGATGACGAAGGACAGCGTATAGCTCGCCTGCATCACGTAGTCCGGCGCGGGCAGGCTTGGCGCCAGCGCGAGCGAGGCCGACCGGTAGGCGACGGCCGACACGCCGAAGAACGTGCCGGAGAGGAGCCCGATCGCCGCCGTGCGCGTGAAGACCGAGGTGAGGAGCGAGCGCAGGGAAACGACGCTGCGGGCAACCGAGATCACCATGACGCCGGCGACCGAGATCGCGATGGCGACCAGCGTACCGGGGGAAGCCCGCTCGCCCAGGAAGACGAGGCCGAAGAGGGCGGCCTGAGCCGGCTCGGTGCGGGAATAGGCGGTGCCGACCGCGAAATTGCGGAACGAGAAGAGGTGGACGAGCAGGAAGGTCGCGGCGATCTGCCCGACGCCGCCGACGACCGCCCAGAGGAAGAAGGAAGCGTTCGGGACCGGCAGGGGCCGCGCAAGCGCAAGCACGAGCACCGCCATGTAGAGGAGCGCGAAGGGCATGCCGAAGCCGAAGCGCACGAAGGTCGCGCCCGTCGTGCCCATCGCCCCTTTCAGATATTTCTGCATGGCCGAGCGGACGTTCTGGAGGAAGGCCGCCGCGATCGTGATGAGGACCCAGATTTCCATGCCCTGCCGCTAGCATGCGGGCTGCCGCAAATCCATCGCCCGCAGCGGCCGGCACGGAAAATTCCGTTTCCCTCGGACATCGCCCATGGCATAAACGGCCCATGACCGACCTTCCGAACAAAGCCGACTTCGCCCACGTGCGTGAATGGGTCTTCGACCTCGACAACACGCTCTACCCGCATCACGTCGACCTCTTCGCCCAGATCGACAAGAACATGACGGCTTACGTTTCAAGCCTGCTCGGACTGTCGCGGGAGGAGGCGCGGGCCTTGCAGAAGCAGTACTATTACGACCACGGCACGACGCTGAAGGGCCTGATGATCCATCACGACATCGCCCCGTCCGACTTCCTGGAAAAGGCCCACGCGATCAACTACGACGTGCTTTCACCGGACCTTCCGCTCGGCGAGGCGATCCAGGCATTGCCGGGCCGCAAGTTCATCTTCACCAACGGCAGCGTGAAGCATGCCGAAATGGCGGCGAAAGCCCTCGGCATCTTCCACCATTTCGACGATGTGTTCGACATCGTGGCGGCGGAATATGTGCCCAAGCCCGCGGGCGCGACCTACGACAAGTTCATGGCGCTGCACCGGGTCGACACACGGCATGCGGTGATGTTCGAGGACCTTCCGCGCAACCTCGTCGTGCCGAAGACGCTCGGCATGAAGACGGTGCTGCTGACCCCGCGCGACGAGAGCCACGAATTCGTCGACGCCTGGGAGAAGCGCACGCAAGAGGACAGGCACATCGACTATGCGACGTCGGACCTGACGGCGTTTCTCAACGCGCTTCTTTAGCCGGCGCGGTTACCGCGACACAATCCCGACACGGAAAAAACCCTTTCCCGTCAAAAGGTTGAATTACCAATTTGTAACTGGTGCATGCCGGCCTTCCCTCTATCCTGCCCTCAAGGGACGATGATGGATGGAAAGGAATGACCATGGCCAAAAAGGAACTTCTTCTCAGCGCCGTCGCAGCCGGCCTTCTTCTTTCGGGCACCACCGCTTTCGCCGCCAAGGGCGAAGACAGGCATCAGCCGCGCCGTGCCGCAATGATCGAGCGCCTCGATGCCGACAAGGACGGCAAGGTCTCGCTCGACGAGTTCAAGACGAACGTCTCGGCAGCCTTCGGGACCTTCGATGCCGACGGCAACGGCGAGGTGACGAAGGACGAGATCAAGGCGCGCCGGGATGCGTTCAGGGACGCCCGAAAGGCCGTCCGGGAGGCGGCCGATGCCGACAGGGACAAGGCCCGCGAGGCGCTGCGCGCTGCCGGCCCTTACAGCATGCCGGGCGCGGGCCGTATGTTCGACCGTGCCGATGCCGACAAGAACGGCTCGCTCAGCGAGGCCGAGGTGCTTGCCGCCGCCGAAAGGATCTTCGAACGCCGCGACAGCAACAAGGACGGCGCCCTCGACACGGCGGATGCCCGCCCCGGCAAGGGCAAGGGGCATCACGGCAAGGGCGGCGAACAGCGTGCCGAACGCATGCTGAAGCGCCTCGACGCCAACGGCGACGGCAAGGTCTCGCAGGACGAGATGCTGGCGCGCGCCTCGCAGACCTTCGAGCGCTTCGACGCGGACAAGAACGGCGAGGTGACGAAGGCGGAGGTCGATGCGAAGCGCGAAGCCTTCCGCGACGCCCGCAAGGCCTTCCGCGAGGTGAAGGCGACCGAGGGCGAAGCCCGGGATGCCGCCCGCAAGGCGCTGCGCGAAGCGCGGATCGACCGCCTGGGGAGCCGCATGTTCGAGCGCGCCGACGCCGACGGGAACGGCACGCTGACCAAGGGCGAAATGGAAACCGCCGCAACCGCCATGTTCAAGCAGCGCGACCGCAACGGCGACGGTTTCATCACCGCCGACGAGATCGGCAAGCGCCACAAGAAATAAGCGCATCGATTGAAAAACGCCCCGGCGATGCCGGGGCGTTTTTGTTTCAGCCCTGAGCGATTGCCGCGGCCTGCTCGGCTTCCAGCTTCTCGTAGAACCTGACGATGATGTCCCAGGCCTCGTCGGCCGTCTCGACGAACTGCATCAGCTCGACGTCGCCGGGCGCGATCGTGCCGAAGGCGGCCAGGGCCTCGAAGTCGATGATCTTGTGCCAGAATTTCCTGCCGAACAGGATGAGCGGCACGAGCGCCATGCGCCCGGTCTGCATCAGCGTCACGGTCTCGAACAGCTCGTCCAGCGTGCCGAAGCCGCCGGGGAAGACGGTCACGGCCTTCGCGCGCAGCAGGAAATGCATCTTGCGGATCGCGAAATAGTGGAAGTTGAAGCTGAGCTCCGGCGTCACATAGGGGTTCGGCGCCTGCTCGTGCGGCAGCACGATGTTGAGGCCGATCGACGGCGCGCCGACATCGGCCGCCCCGCGGTTGCCCGCCTCCATGACGCCCGGCCCGCCGCCGGTGACGACGACATATTCCTTGAAGCCGAGCTCGGCGGACTTCTGCGAGCACATGCGCGCGAACTTGCGGGCCTCCTCGTAGTAGATCGAGGCGGCTTCCAGATTGGCGCGCTGCGTCTCGTTGCGCGCCGCCCAGGCCTCCTGGCCGGGGGCGGGAATGCGCGCGCCGCCGAACATGACGACCGTCGACTTGATGCCGCGCTCGGCCAGCATCATCTCGACCTTCAGGAGTTCGAGCTGGAGGCGCACCGGGCGCAGTTCCTCGCGGCAGAGGAAATCGTCGTCGACATAGGCGAGCCGATAGGCCGGATGGGCCGATTGCGGCGTCTGCGGCACGACCGCGGCGCGGTACTTGTCCTGCGCGCTGTCTGCCAACGGATCCCATACGCCGTCCTTGCGACGCAGATTCTTCTTCCTCAGTCTTGCCATGTCTTCTTCCCTGCTTCCCGTCTCACGGGATTGCCGTTTCGCCCGTGCGACAGTATCTGCCGGAAAAGGGCTTCATCTTTCCGGGCACTTGCTCTAGAGCATTTTGCTGATTGATGAAATCGACCTTCCGGCATCCCGACAATCGAAAATAAGCGTCGAAGTTTAAGGAATTCCGATGAGCACGTCCGACCTCGCCACACTTTCCGCAACCATCGAGCGCGCCTTCGAGGAACGCGACGGCATCAATATCGGAACGCGCGGCGAGGTGCGCGACGCGGTGGAGACGGCCCTCAACCTGCTCGACAGCGGCAAGGCTCGCGTCGCGGAGCGCGGCGCGGACGGCACCTGGACGGTGAACCAGTGGCTCAAGAAGGCCGTTCTCCTGTCCTTCCGGCTCAACCCGATGGAGATCGTCAAGGGCGGCCCGGGCGACTCGGCCTGGTGGGACAAGGTGCCCTCCAAGTTCGACGGCTGGAGCGTCAACGAATTCGAGCGGGCCGGCTTCCGCGCCGTGCCGAACTGCGTGGTGCGCCGCTCGGCCTACATCGCGCCGAACGCCATCCTGATGCCCTCCTTCGTCAACCTCGGCGCCTATGTCGGTGAGGGCACGATGGTCGACACCTGGGCGACGGTCGGCTCCTGCGCGCAGATCGGCAAGCACGTGCACCTTTCCGGCGGCGTCGGCATCGGCGGCGTGCTGGAGCCGATGCAGGCCGGCCCGACCATCATCGAGGACAATTGCTTCATCGGCGCCCGCTCGGAAGTCGTCGAGGGCTGCATCGTGCGCGAGGGCTCGGTGCTCGGCATGGGCGTCTTCATCGGCAAGTCGACCAAGATCGTCGACCGGGCGACCGGCGAGGTGACCTATGGCGAGGTGCCGCCCTATTCCGTCGTCGTCGCCGGCTCCATGCCCTCCGACAAGGTCATGGCGAACGGCCAGCCGGCGCCCAGCCTCTACTGCGCCGTCATCGTCAAGCGCGTCGACGCGCAGACCCGCTCGAAGACCGGCATCAACGAACTGCTCAGGGACTGAAGCCATGGCGGCTGCCGGGGAGCGGAGGCCGGGCCTCGCCTGGCTCTTCTTCGGCTGGTCCGGCCGGCTGAGCCGGCTTCCCTTCGCGCTCGGCTGGGCCTTCTGGCTCATGCTGCTCTCGGCGGCGCTCGCCCGCATCGTCATCGTGCCGGAGGAGGATCCGTCCTTCCTCCTGTGGGCCATCGTGTTCTTCGGCGTCGCCATCGTCTCGACCGTCTCCTCCATCATGCTGACGATCAAGCGGCTGCACGACATGAACCTGCCGGTGCCGCTCATCATCTGTCTGTTCGTCCCGGCCATCTCCTTCTTCGCGCTCCTCGCCTTCATGGTCTGGCCGGGCACGAACGGCCCGAACGACTACGGCCGCCTGCCCGATCGTCCGAAAGACTGACGGCCGTGCGCATCGGCCGCGCGTGACAGGCCACCGGCGATCGGCTACACCTCGATTCCTCTCTTCCCTCGTGCCGTGACCGCATGCCCATGACCTCCTGCGACCCCATCGCCAATCTCGCCACGCTCATCCGCTGCCCTTCCGTGACGCCGGCCGAAGGCGGCGCGCTCTCGGCGCTGGCCGGCATGCTGGCGCCGCTCGGATTCAAGGTGGAGCGCATGACCGCGCGCGAGCCCGGCATGCCGGACATCGAGAACCTTTACGCCCGTATCGGCACCGGGGGGCCGCACCTGATGTTCGCCGGCCATACGGATGTGGTGCCCGCCGGCGACGAAGCGTCCTGGACGCATCCGCCCTTCGGCGCGGAGATCGAGAACGGCGAGATGTTCGGCCGCGGCGCGGTGGACATGAAGGGCGGCATCGCCTGCTTCGTGGCGGCCATCGCGCGCCGGATCGAAAAGAGCGGCCCGCCGAAGGGCTCCGTCTCCTTCCTCATCACCGGCGACGAGGAGGGGCCTGCCGTCAACGGCACGGTCAAGCTCCTTGAATGGGCGGCCTCACGCGGCGAGCGCTGGGACGCCTGCCTCGTCGGCGAGCCGACCAACCCGGACCGGCTCGGCGACATGATCAAGATCGGACGGCGCGGCTCCGTCTCCGGCACGATCACCGTGCACGGCGTGCAGGGCCATGCCGCCTATCCGCATCTCGCCGACAATGCGGTTCGGGGCGTCATCGCTCTGGCGGGTGCGCTGATGCACCCGCCGTTCGACGCCGGCACGGAGAATTTCCAGCCGTCGAACCTCGAAGTGACGACGATCGACGTCGGCAATCCGGCGACGAATGTCGTGCCGGGAAAGGCGAGCGCGAGCTTCAACATCCGCTTCAACGATACCTGGACGGCCGAGACCGTGATGGCCGAGATCGTGCGCCGGCTCGACGCCGCCGCGGCCGACGGGACGTTGCGGCCGGGCCGCGCGCCCGTGCGCTACGACGTCCGATGGGCCGAGCGGCCGAGCCACGTCTTCCTCACGCGCAACGACCGGCTCATCGCCTCGCTGTCGGGCGCCGTCGAAGCCGTCACGGGCCGTTCGCCGAAGCTGTCGACGACCGGCGGCACCTCGGACGCGCGCTTCATCAAGGACTATTGTCCGGTTGTGGAGTTCGGCCTCGTCGGCCAGACCATGCACATGGTGGACGAGCGGGTGGCGGTCGCCGACCTCGAGACGCTCACCCTGATCTACGAGACCTTCATCGAACGCTGGTTCGGCGATGCCCGGTCTTGACGAGGTCCTGCACTACCTCAACGGCATCTACCTGCTGCTCCGGCAGAGGCAGGAGGGGTTCGGCTGGCTCGACCTGACCTTGCGCGGCCTTGCGCGCTCCTTCTGGGCCTTCGTCTGGTGCCTGCCCGCCTTTGCCGTCATCTGGGCCTCCTGGCGGCTCTACTACCTCGCCAGCATGCCGGCCGGGACGGCCGCCGGCGTCAACTTCTTCGCCAAGCTGCTGGTGATCGACGTCGCCGGATGGCTGCTGCCGCTCGTGCTCCTCGCCGTGCTGGCGCGCCCGCTCGGCTATGGCAAATATCTCGCAATCGTCGTGACGGCCAGCAACTGGATCGCCGTCCCCTTCGCCTATGCGGCCGCCATCCCCTTCGCGCTGACGCTTCTCCTGCCGGCAAGCGCCCCCTTTGCCGGCCTCCTGCTCTATGCCGTCTTCGGCGCGAGCGTCGTGCTGCAGTTCCGCCTCGTGTGGATGTGCGTCGGCAAGCAGACGCTTCTTGCCGCCGCCATGACGGCGATCTTCGTGCTGCCGCCGATGATCGCCGGTCAGGAATTGCAGCGCCTGCTCGGCACGCTGCCGGGCTGAATCAGTAATCGACGGCCAGGAAGTAGAGGCCTTCCGGCGGCGCGACGGGGCCGCAGGCCTTGCGGTCGCGCGCCTCGAGCGCCGCGCGCACGTCCTCCACCGTCCACTTGCCCTCGCCCGCCAGCTTCAGCGTACCGGCGAAGGAACGGATCTGATTGTGCAGGAAGCTCTGCGCGGAGACGCGGATCTCGATCAGCTCGCCGCTTCGCGTCACCTCCAGCCGGTCGATGGTGCGCACCGGGCTGTTCGCCTGGCACTGGGCGGCGCGGAAGGTGGAAAAATCGTGCCTGCCGACCAGCACCTGGCCGGCCGCATGCATGACATCGTGATCCAGCTCCCTTGTGACGAACCAGGCGCGGTTCGCCTCCAGCGCCAGAGGCGCGCGGCGCGAGATGATTCGGTAGAGATAGTGCCGCCTCACCGCGGAAAAGCGGGCGTCGAAATCGCCCGGAACCTCCGCCGCGTCGAGCACGACGGTCCGCTCGCCGGCGAGCATCAGGTGGGCGTTGAGCGCGTTGCGGAGCGTGTGCTCCTTCCAGGTGCGGGCGAGATCCACATGGGCGACCTGCCCGAGGGCATGCACCCCGGAATCCGTGCGTCCCGCGCCGCGGATCGAAACGGTCTCGCCGGTGAGCGACAGGACCGCCGCCTCGATGGCGCCCTGCACGGAGTGGCCGTTCTCCTGCCGCTGCCAGCCGACATAGGGCGTGCCGTCATATTCGATGCGCAGGCGATAGCGCGGCATCAGGCGAGGACCTGGCCGGCGGGCACGGACGTGCCGCGCAGGAAATCGGCCGCGCCGAGCGGCTTGCCGCCGGCCTTCTGCAGGCGCACGAGCCGCACGGCGCCGCCATCACCGCAAGCAACCGTCAGCCGGTCGTCGAGAACCATGCCGGCGGGGCCGGACGAGCCTTCGCCGGCCCGCTCGCTCGCCAGCACCTTCACCCGCTCCGGCCTGCCGGCGACCGGCAGCTCGAACCAGGCGCCGGGAAAGGGCGAGAGGCCGCGGATATGGTTGTGCACGTCCCTGGCGGGCCGGGAAAAGTCGATGCGCGTTTCGGCCTTGTCGATCTTGGCGGCGTAAAGCACGCCTTCCTCCGCCTGCGGGGTGAGCGGCAGGTCGCCGGCCTCCAGCTTCGCCATGGCTTCGGCCATCAGCGCGCCGCCCGCCTGCATCAGCACGTCGTGCAGCTCGCCGGCGGTCATGGTCTCGCTGATCGCCACACGGCGGGTGAGGGCGACGGGACCCGTATCGAGGCCCTTGTCCATCTTCATGACCATCATGCCGGTTTCGCCGTCGCCCGCCATGATCGCCCGCTGGATCGGCGCCGCCCCGCGCCAGCGCGGCAGCAGCGAGGCGTGGCCGTTGTAGCAGCCGAGCCGGGTGCCGGCGAGGATCGCCTCCGGCAGCAGCAGGCCGTAGGCGACGACGACCGCCACATCCGCATTCAGGGCGCGGAACGCTTCGCGATCCGCTTCCGCGCGAAAATTGACCGGCGTGAAGACGGGAACGCCGAGCCGTTCGGCAGCCTGGTGCACCGGCGACTTCACCAGTTCGAGGCCGCGGCGGCCGGCAGGGCGCGGCGGCTGCGAATAGACGGCGACGATCTCATGGCCCGCCTTCGCAAGCGCTTCCAGCGTGGGAACGGAGAAATCCGGCGTGCCCATGAAGATGATGCGAAGGGCCATCGGTCAGCCTCCGTGAATGTTACGGGCGGCAGCCTCAGAGGGCCTTGCTGCCGCGCAGCTTCGCCGCCTTGGTGAACTTGCGGATCACCATCTCGCGCTTCAGCTTGGAAATATGGTCGATGAACAGCACGCCGTTCAGGTGATCGATCTCATGCTGGAGGCAGGTCGCCAGCAGGCCGTCGGCCTCGGTCAGCTGCTCCCTGCCCTCGCGGTCGAGATGCTTGACGGTGATCTTCGCGGGGCGCTCGACCTCGGCATAGTAATCCGGGATCGACAGGCATCCTTCCTCATAGACCGAGCGCTCGTCGGACGAGGCGACGATCTGCGGATTGATGAAGACCAGCGGCTTCCTGTCCTCGCCCTCCTTGGAGACGTCCAGCACCAGCATGCGCCGCGGCACGCCGATCTGGATGGCGGCAAGGCCGATGCCGGGCGCGTCGTACATGGTTTCGAGCATGTCGTCGGCAAGCTTCTTCACCTCGCCGTCCACGGTCTCGATGGGTTTGGAGGCCTGGCGGAGGATCGGATCGGGAAGGATTATCAGCGGCTTGATGGTCATGCGCCTCCTTAGCGTGGTTTTTGGGCGCTTTCAATCGACTTTGCCGGTCCGCCGCTCGATTTGTTCACGTTATGATCTGGTTTCCGCCGCAATCCGTGATATGGTCGCGGCATGATCGATCCCGCTTTCGACGCGCTGCTTTCCTCCTTCCTCGCCCGGCTCGGCGGTCCCGGCCCGGCGATGGCCCTGCTCGCCGCAGCGCTTCTCGCGCTCTTGGGTCTCCTCTCGGCCCGCCGCAGCCAGGCGCGCCAGCGCGAGGCGGCGGCGATGGCGGAGATGCGCTTTGCCGAGCTCTTGAAGGCGCAGACGGAAATGCAGGGCCGGGTCGCCGCCATGGCGGAGGTGTTCGGCGCCAAGCAATCCGAGACGAACCAGGCGATCAATGCGCGCCTTGACGGGCTGACGCAGCGGCTCGGCCAGTCGATCTCCGAACAGACGCGGGCGACGCACGAGAACCTCCGGCGCCTGCAGGAGCGGCTTGCCGTGATCGACAATGCGCAGACGAACATCCAGTCGCTGGCCAAGGACGTGGTGGGGCTTCAGGCAATCCTCTCCAACAAGCAGACGCGCGGCGCCTTCGGCCAGTCGCGCATGGAGGCGATCATCGCCGATGCCCTGCCGCCCGGCGCCTACCAGTTCCAGGCGCAGCTTTCCAACGGCGTGCGCCCCGACTGCACGATCCGCATGCCGAACGGACAGCCGCCGCTCGTCGTGGACGCGAAGTTCCCGCTGGAGGCGTGGAACGCCATGTCGGACGGACGCGCGCCGGAGGCCGCCAAGCTCGCCGCGCAGCAGTTCCGCCGGGACATGGAGACCCATATCCGCGACATCGCGGAAAAATACCTCATCGCCGGCGAGACGCAGGACACGGCCTTCCTCTTCGTGCCTTCGGAATCGATCTTCGCCAGCATCCACGAGGATTTCGAGGGCGTCGTGCAGCGGGCGCACCGCGCGCGCATCGTCATCGTCTCGCCGTCGCTGCTCATGCTGTCGGTGCAGGTGCTCCAGGCGCTGCTGAAGGACCAGCGCATGCGCGAGCAGGCCCATGTCATCCAGGGCGAGGTCGCGCGGCTGATGGACGATTTGACGCGGCTCGACGACCGGGTGCGCAAGCTCCACGGCCATTTCACATCCGCGCAGAAGGATGTCGACCTCATCCTCACCTCGACGGAAAAGCTCGCCCGGCGCGGCGCGCGCATCGGCGAGCTGGAATTCGAAACGGTTTCGGCACTTTCCCAGCCGGCGGAGAAGGCCGTCGAGAGCCGGACGGGCCAGCTGCGCCTGAGAGTGGTTGACGAGGACTGACCGCCTCGGGCATCGTCCGGCGGAAACGACAAGGGGCAGCTCTCATGATCACCGTCTTCGGCTCCATCAACATGGACCTCATCGCCACGCCTGAACGCCTGCCGAAGCCGGGCGAGACGGTGATGGGCACCAGCTTCACCACCGCCGCCGGCGGCAAGGGCGCCAACCAGGCGCTCGCCGCCCGCCGCGCCTGCTCCATCGTGCGCATGGCGGGCGCCGTGGGCGATGACCGCATGGCAAGCCAGGCGCTCGCGCTGCTCGCTGACGCCGCCGTGGACCTCAACGGCGTACGCTCCGCCGCCGAGGCGACGGGGACCGCCCATATCCTGGTCGCCGCCGATGGCGAGAACGTCATCGTCGTCGTGCCCGGCGCCAACGGCACGGTCACCGACGAGGACGCCAGGCGCACCCTCGCCGCCATGTCGCGCGGCGACTACCTGATGCTGCAGTTCGAAATCCCCAACCCGGCCATCGAGGCCGCGCTTGCCGGCGCGAAGGCGAAGGGCGTGATCTCCATCGTCAACATCGCCCCCTTCAGCGCCGCGGCGAAACGCCTCGGCGCGTTGGCGGACATCCTCGTCGCCAACGAGACGGAATTCGACCTCTTCGTCGGCAAGGGCGAGCTCTCGGACGAGGAGCGCGAGGCGGCCATGCAGAGGCTCCATGCCGAAAGCGGGCAGACGATCATCGTGACGCTCGGTGCCGACGGCGTCGTCGCCATCCGCAAGAACGAGATCCACCGCGCCGCCGGCCTTGCGATCGAGCCGGTCGATACGGTCGGTGCCGGCGATACGTTCTGCGGCTACCTTGCCGCCTCGCTCGATGCCGGCCTGTCCTTCAAGCAGGCGCTGCGCCGCGCGGCGGTCGCAGGCTCGCTCGCCTGCCTGAAGCCGGGCGCCCAGCCTTCCATTCCGTTCGCTCCCGCCGTCGATGCCGCGGTCTGAGCGGCCGCCTCTCCGGCAAATCCCGCAAATGCCATATCGGGCGTCGCTTTGCGGCGATGCCTGAAAATTCAGCCGGTTGCGCAGGCAGGCGCCGGCGAAGCTTGGCTATTTATTAATATTTTATCGGTTACTGAAGTCTCCAGACACCGGCCTTCGCGCAAGACGTCCGGTCCGTCTCCGGCGCTGGTCGCGCGCCCCGCCCTCCATGATGGAGATCCCCCTGCAAACGAATGTGCCTCTTCGCGGCAGCCGCCGCGGACGTCTCTCATCGTGAGGATTTCATGTTCAAGTTCCAGGCCAAGTCGCTTGCGACGAAGCTCATTGCGGTCACCGGCGGCACGATCGCCCTGGTGATGCTCGCCTCCAACACCGTTCTCATCACCCAAACGCAGAACCGCGTCGCCGATCTCGTCTATTCCAAGGCGGACACCGAGGCGAAGGCGATCGCGGCCGACATCGCGACCGATATCGGCCAGCTTGCGAGCGCGGCGCGCTCCATGGCGGGCGTGATCGGGCAGGGCCATTCCGGCGGCCATTTCGACCGCAGGGAAGTCGTCGACATCATCAAGGCGAATGCGGAAAAGAACAGCTTCGCGCTCGGCAGCTGGTTTGCCGAGGAGCCGAACGCCTTCGACGGCAGGTCGCGCGCGCTTCCCGAACAGCTCGAGACCGGTACGTTCAAGGACGGTTCGTTCAACCCCTACTGGACGAAGCGCAAGGACGGCTCCATCGTGCTCTCCACCTTCGCATCCGACTACAAGGCCGAGTGGTACGCGCTGGCCGCGAACAGCGGCAAGGGCGCGATGAGCCAGCCCTATGCGGAGACCTCGACCGGCGAGAACTTCACCATGGCCTCGATTGCCTACCCCGTCATGTCGGGCGGCAAGCGCATCGGCGTCACCGGCGTCGACGTCTCGCTGAAGACGCTCTACGACAAGCTCAGCCAGCTGAGGCCCTTCGGCGAAGGCCGGGTCATGCTGCTGTCGCAGACGGGCAAGTGGATCGTCGCCCCGACCGCCGATCTCCTGATGAAGGACTACGACGGCGAGGGCGCCGACATGGTCAAGGAAGCGCTCGCCACCGGGAAGACCGGCCACATCGAGAACCTCTCCTTCGACGAGCTCGCCTCCTTCGACCGCGTCGTCTATCCGTTCGCGCTTCCGGACATCAACACGACATGGGCCGTGCTGGTCGACGTGCCGCGCGCGGCGATCAACGCGCCGGTCAACGACCAGACCACCATGATGATCCTCGGCGGGCTGATCGTCCTCGGCACCGTCCTGGCGGGCCTCTACCTCGCCGTCCGCGCCTTCGTGCAGAAGCCGCTCGCCGGCCTCGTCGGCGACGTCGCGACCCTCAGCGACGGCATCTATACGCAGCCGATCTGCGGCCAGGACCGGTCGGACGAGACCGGCGCGGTCGCCAGGGCCCTGGAAGGCTTCCGCCACCGGCTCGCCGATACCAAGCGCCTCGAGGCCGAGGCCGACAGCCAGCGCCAGCTGACGGAGGCCGAGCGCAGCCGCTCGGAAGCCGAACGCGCCGAATCGAGCGCCCTCCAGCGCGACGTCGTCGCTCGCCTCGGCGAAGGCCTCGCCCAGCTTTCCTCGGGCAACCTCGCCTTCCGCCTCTCCGGCGATTTCCCGGGCGAGTACGGCAAGCTCAAGACCGATTTCAACTCGGCGATCGCCAGCCTCGAGGAGACGATCCAGACGGTCAACGCCTCGGTCGGCAATATCGGCGGCGGCACCAGCGAAATCTCCAAGGGCGCGGCCGACCTCTCGCACCGCACCGAGCAACAGGCGGCAAGCCTGGAAGAGACCGCGGCCGCGCTCGACCAGCTCACCTCGCAGGTCAATTCCAGCGCGGAGAATGCCCGCGTCGCCGCCAAGTCGGTCGAGACCGCAAGCGAGGATGCCAGCAAGTCCGGCGAGGTCGTGCAGAAGGCGATCGACGCCATGCACGGCATCGAGCACTCATCGCGCGAAATCTCCAACATCATCGGCGTGATCGACGACATCGCCTTCCAGACGAACCTTCTGGCGCTCAATGCCGGCGTGGAAGCGGCACGCGCCGGCGAGGCTGGCAAGGGCTTTGCGGTCGTGGCGCAGGAGGTGCGCGAGCTCGCCCAGCGTTCGGCCAATGCGGCAAAGGAGATCAAGACGCTGATCAACACCTCCGAGGTGCAGGTCCGCGAGGGCGTCGATCTCGTCGGCAAGGCCGGCAACGCGCTGGAGAAGATCGCCGAGCAGGTCATCCAGATCAACGGGCTCATCCGCCAGATCTCGTCTTCCGCCTCCGAGCAGGCCGTCGGCCTCAAGGAGATCAACGCGGCCGTCAACCAGATGGACCAGGTGACCCAGCAGAACGCCGCGATGGTGGAGGAAACCACCGCCGCCAGCATGGCGCTGAACGAGGAGGCCCAGACGCTGAAGTCGCTCGTCGCCCGCTTCCGCGCCGGCGCCGGCAGCCCCGCCGCGCCCCAGCCCGTGCAGCAGGCGGCCCGCCCGCAGCCTGCCCCGCGCGCCGGCTACCAGGCGCCGCGCGCCGCGGCCCGCGCCATGCCGCCTGTCGCCGGCAACACGGCGCTCGCCCAGGACGACTGGGAAGAGTTCTGACAAATCGGCGGCCTGACGCGGAAAGGGCCGGCGGGAACGCCGGCCTTGTCGTTCCGGAGGATTCCGGTCGTGTCCTGCCGGAGGCCATGCACATCCACCCACGCGGCATTTGCGCCCGTAGTTTTTCAAAGCTGCGATGGCCGGCCGGGTGCTATTTTCGCTCCGTCGGCTGCGGCTGGAGCCGGCCGCGGGAGCGGGAGCGGGTCGCGTTTGCCAGCCGCTGGGAGGCCTCCTTCAGCTCCGCGTCCGAAAAGAGGCCGCGGTATTCCGGGCGCAGCATCAGCGCCTCCATGGAAAGCTCCGGCTTGCCGGCGTCGAGGAGCCGTTCGAGGCCGGTGGTGCCGGGCTTGAAGACGAGTTCCCTCGCCGCCGCCACGCCGCCGTTGAGGAGCACGAAACGGCGCAGCAGCACCGGGCGGAAGCCGAGCGCGGCGAAACGGTCGTAAAGGCCCATCATCTCCTTGTGGAAACCGGCCTCCGCACCGGACGCGGCGTTGCGGGGGCCGCGCATCACAGACGCCCGACGCGCTCGATCAGGAGGTCGAAGAAGCCGTCGGCGTCGACGTCCCTCATGACCTTCGCATTGTGCTTACGGCCGGTGACCTGCCACCAGTCGACGACGGTCATGCCGACGGTCAGCGGCGAGGCGGTCTCGACCTCGACGTTGCAGTCGCGGCCGGAGAAGAGCGCGGGCTTCAGGAGATAGGCGATGACGGTCGGATCGTGCAGCGGGCCGCCGTCGGAGCCGTATTTCTCCACGTCGAAGCGCTCGAAGAAGTCGAGCATCTCGACAAGCGCGACGGCCGGACGGCTGCCGATCTCGCGCAGCCTCGCCACGCGGCTCTTCAGCGTCAGCACCTTGTGGGTGACGTCGAGCGGCATCATGACGATGGGAATGCCGGACTTGAAGACGGCGGCCGCCGCTTCCGGATCGACATAGATGTTGAATTCAGCGGCCGGCGTGATGTTGCCGCCCTCGAAGAAGCCGCCGCCCATCATGACCAGCTCGCGCACGCGGCCGGCGATGTCCGGCGCCCGGGCAAGGGCGGTCGCGATGTTGGTCAGCGGCCCGAGCGTGCAGAGCGTCACCGTGCCTGCGGGCTCGCGCCTCAGCGTCTCGACGATGAAGTCGACGGCGTGCTGCTCCTGCAGCGGCATCCGTGACTCGTGCAGTTCCGGACCGTCGAGGCCGGTCTTGCCGTGCACGTGCTCGGCGGTGATGAGCGGGCGGGCGACCGGCTTGTCGGCGCCGGCAAAGACCTTCACATCCGGCCGGGAGCAGAATTCCAGCACGATGCGGGCGTTGCGGGCGGTGAGCGCCAGCGGCACGTTGCCGGCCACCGCGGTGATGCCGAGGATGTCGAGTTCGGGGCTGCCGAGCGCCAGCATGATCGCGGCGGCATCGTCCTGGCCGGGATCCGTATCGATGATGATTTTCCGTGGCTCGGACATGCCGTTTCCATCCCTTGTTTCTTATGTTTCCCGCCGGCGACGCACAGGCGAAGCGGCGACTATATTTGCCGGATCGCCTTTCGCAAGCGTCTTGCGCGACCGCGCCGCAATCCCCATATTGCAGCCGTCGGGATGCCGAGGCCGGGTCCCGTCGAAGTCGCTTGAAAGCCAAGGACTGGATGATGACACGCATGACCCCTTTCACGAGCCCGCTGCTCCTGGGCTTCGACGCCATGGAAAAAACCCTCGAGCGCATCGCCAAGGGCAATGACGGCTACCCTCCGTACAATATCGAGCGGCTGCGGCCGGACGGCGAGACGGGTGCGCCCGAGCGCCTGCGCATCACGCTCGCCGTCGCGGGCTTCTCCGACGAGGAGCTCGAGGTGACGACCGAGGAGAACCAGCTCGTCATCCGTGGCCGCCAGATCGACAGCGGCGAGCGGGACTATCTTTACCGCGGCATCGCGGCCCGCCAGTTCCAGCGCACATTCGTGCTTGCCGACGGCATGCGCGTCCAGGGCGCGGAACTGAGGAACGGCCTTCTCTCGGTCGACCTCGTCCGGCCGGAACCTGTCCGAATGGTAAAGAAAATTAACATTTCCGTATCAGACTAGATCACGAGCCGTTCCTGCGGGAACACCCGCCGGAACGTTTCAAGCGTAACCTGATCGCCTGACGTACCGATGGGCCATGGTGGCCGTGGGCGTCCGGTGGCCGGCCCTGCCGGCATTGCCATGGAGGCAAAGATGGGACTGAAAACCGCAACCCCCACCGTTTCGAAGGCAGACCTTGCACATCTCGGCGCAGGCGAAGTCGGCTATATCCGCAAGATGAAGGCGGACGAAGTCTCGCGCGTCTTCCCGGAAGCCCCCGAGATCGATCCGAGCCTGGATCTCTGGGCGCTGTTCGGCGCGGACGGCACGCCGATCCTCTTGACCGACAACCGCTCGAGCACCTTCTTCAAGGCTGCCGAGGACGACCTGCGCACCGTCAGCCTGCACTGACGCCGCGCCGATCGCTTTCCGTCAGAGACGGCGGAAGGTGAGATAGGCGGACTTGCGGCCCTCGCGCCTGGCCTTCGCCTCGTAGCGCGTGCCCGGCCAGCCGGCAAACGGCGCCAGCCAGTCGACCGCGTTTTCCGCGGTCCACACGAAAGCGGGATGAGCCCCGCAGTGCATAAGCGTCCAGTTGACATAGGTGTCGATGTCGGACGCGAAGCAGAAGAGCCCGCCCGGCTTCATCACCCGGGCAAAGCGGTCGAGATTGACCCTCGACACGAACCGCCTCTTCCAGTGCTTCCTCTTCGGCCATGGATCGGGATAGAGAAGGTCGATCTGGTCGACCGAGGCCGCAGGCAGCCAGTCGAGAAGCGCCGTCGCATCGTCATCGTAGAGCCGGATGTTCCTCGCGCCCGTTTCCTCGACGCGCCCGACCAGTTTCGCCATGGAGTTGACGAAGGGTTCGACACCGATGAAACCGGTGTCCGGCCGCTCCAGCGCCCGATGGATGAGGTGCTCTCCGCCGCCGAAGCCGATTTCGAGATGGATGAGGGAAGGCTTGAAATCGTAAAGCGACGCAATGTCTGCCGGGGCCTCGGCCGAAAGGTCGACTTTCAGTTCCGGCAGCAGGGTTTGAAGATGCTGCGCCTGCCGCTCCCTGAGCGGCTTTCCCTTGCGGCGGCCGAAAAAGGCTTCGCTCGCGCGGCTGCGGCGCTCTGCATCGGTCATCATCGCCTCAGTTCTTCAATGCATCCTTGAGGGCCTTGACGAGGTCGAGGCGCTCCCAGGAGAAGGAGCCGTCGCGGCCGGCCTTGCGGCCGAAATGGCCGTAGGCGGCGGTCTTTGCATAGATCGGCTTGTTGAGGTCGAGGTGGCGGCGGATGCCCGACGGCGAGAGGTCCATGACCTTGCGGATCGCGGCCTCGACGGCATCCTCGCTCACCTTGCCCGTGCCGTGCAGGTCGACATAGACCGACAGCGGCTGGGCGACGCCGATGGCGTAGGAAAGCTGGATCGTGCAGCGCTCGGCAAGGCCGGCGGCCACCACGTTCTTGGCGAGGTAGCGGGCCGCATAGGCCGCCGAGCGGTCGACCTTGGTCGTGTCCTTGCCGGAGAAGGCGCCGCCGCCGTGCGGGGCCGCGCCGCCATAGGTGTCGACGATGATCTTGCGGCCGGTCAGGCCCGCATCGCCGTCCGGCCCGCCGATGACGAACTTGCCGGTCGGGTTGATGTACCAGGAGCAATCGTCGGCGATCTTGAGGTCGGCCAGCGCCTCGCGGATATAGGGCTCGACGACCTTGCGCACCTTCTTGGAATCCCAGCTCGCGTCGAGATGCTGGGTGGACAGCACGATCGAGACGACGGCGGCCGGCTTGCCGTCGACATAGCGCACGGTCACCTGGCTCTTGGCGTCGGGGCCGAGCTTTGCGGCCTCGCCCTCGCCCTTTTTGCGGGCGTCGGCAAGCAGCTGGAGGATGCGGTGCGAATAGTAGAGCGGCGCGGGCATGAGCTCCGCCGTCTCGCGGCAGGCGTAGCCGAACATGATGCCCTGGTCGCCGGCGCCTTCGTCGCCCTGCTTGTCGGCGGCGTTGTCGACGCCCTGGGCGATGTCGGCGGACTGGGAGTGCAGCAGCACGTCGATCTTCGCCGTCTTCCAGTTGAAGCCGTCCTGCTCGTAGCCGATGTCGCGGATCGCCTTGCGGGCGGCCGACTTGAACTTGGAGGGATTGATGACGTCCTTGCCGTCCTTGTCCTTCTTCATGAGGCTCGGCGGCAGGCGCACCTCACCGGCGATCACGACGCGGTTGGTCGTGGCAAGCGTCTCGCAGGCAATACGGACCGACCACGGGTCGACCTTCGACTTCACGGCCTCGCGGTAGACCAGATCGACGATTTCGTCGGAGATGCGGTCGCACACCTTGTCGGGATGGCCTTCGGCGACGGATTCGCTGGTGAAGAGATAGCTGCTGCGCATGCGGGAATTCCCCTCAAAGAAATGAACTTCGACGTTGTTATTCAGTTCGTCGGTCAAAGACAAGCGCAGAAGGACATAAGAATATGTTTATGTCCCGCATTCCCGGACGATTTGCCGCGATTGTCGCGCCGGCGCTACAGCGCCAGCCCCCCAACGAAAAACGGCCCCGAAGGGCCGTTCTCTTGCCTGTCCATGGGAGGAGATCCGATCACTCGATCTCGGCTTCGGCAGCCAGGGCCTTCACCAGGTCGACGAGCTTGCGGCGCACCTTGGGATCGCCGATCTTCACGAAGGCGCGGTTGAGCTGCAGGCCTTCTGAAGAGGAAAGGAAGTCGACCACGTAATTGGAGCTGGATGCTTCCGCAAGGCCGGCCTGGGCGTCGGCCTGCTCGCCGGGCGCATCCTCGAAGAAGAACGAGACCGGCACGTTGAGAATGCTCGAAATGTTCTGGAGGCGGCTCGCACCGACGCGGTTCGTGCCCTTCTCGTATTTCTGGATCTGCTGGAAGGTGATGCCGAGGCTCTCGCCCAGCTTCTCCTGGCTCATGCCGAGCATGGTCCTGCGAAGCCGGATCCGGCTGCCGACGTGAATATCGATCGGATTCGGCTTCTTCTTGTTTTCCATCATCACTTTCGTCCTAACGCGGAATGGCCCCACCCGCCGGCACCCTTAATGAAAACCTAACGTCACGTTGTATGCGCAAACTCTGAAGGTCGCTACAATACAGGAGAACGGCCGGCGGGGTGCACTATGCTATTTTAGGGGTTTTGGGTCAATTCACCCTGTTTCTAAAACCAATGCGAGAAATGCCCGCTGTCGCGAAGAGCACGCCGAGGACGATCAGAAACGACCAGTTCTGCCTTTTTGCCCGGTCTTCCGGCCCGGCCCTTCCCGGAAGGGTTGCATCCACGAAGCCGGGAACGTCATAGGCCAGGCCCGACAGCACGCGGCCCTTCACGTCGACGACGGCCGAAATGCCGTTGTTGGCGCCGCGAATCAGCGGCAGGCCGCGCTCCACCGCACGCAGCCTCGCCTGCTGGAAATGCTGGTAGGGACCGGGCGTGTTGCCGAACCAGGCATCGTTGGTGACGTTGAGGAGCGCGGCCGCGCCATCGGCCGCGGCGGTGATCTCGGAAGGGAAGATCGCCTCGTAGCAGATCAGCGGATAGAAACCCTTGCCGGCAGCGTTCAGGATCTGGTGCTCGCGGGCGGCGGAAAAGCCGCCCGGCATGGCGACCGCGCTGACGCCGAGGCTCTCGAAGAATTCGCCGAAGGGCATGTATTCGCCGAAAGGCACGAGATGCACCTTGTCGGCCGCCCCGACGATCTGCCCCCTGCCGTCGATCGCGTAGATGGAATTGTAGTAGCGCGGCGCCTTGCCGGAACCGGCGCTTTCCGTGCGGACGGCGCCGGCGATCAGCATCTGGTCGTCCTCCAGCACCGCGGCGATGCGCACGAGGGCGTCCGGATTGTCCGTCAGGATGAAGGGGATCGAGGTTTCCGGCCACACGATGACGTCCGGCCGCTTGCCGCCCGCCTCGGGCGCCGCGGCGCTCAGCGACAGGTGCCGCTCGAAGATGTCCGCCCGCGCAGAATCGTCGAGCTTCATCGCCTGGTCGATCACCGGCTGGACGAGACGGACGACGGTCGCGCCGTCCTGCGGCGCCGGCACGACATTGAGGGCGTAATAGCCGTAGGCGACATGGGCGGCGAAGAGCAAAGCCGCGAGGGAAAGGCCGGGAACCCTGCCCCGCCGCGTGCCGAGGAGGGCGGGCGCGGCGAAGACGAGGACGGCAAGGGCATTCATGGCGGCAATGCCGACGACGCCGGACGACTGCATGAGCAGCGGCACGGGCATCGCCCCATAGCCGACGGCATTCCACGGAAAGCCGGTGAAGAGCGTGCCGCGCAGCCATTCCCCCGCGCCGAAGGCGAAGGCGAGCGCGGCGATCCGGCCCATGCCGTCCGACCAGAGAAGGCGGGCAAGCGCCGCGGCAAGGCCGTAGTAGAAGGCGAGGAAGGCGGGCAGGCCGAACACGGCGAGCGGCAGCGCCCAGGCGAAGGCGTCCGCCTCCACCAGCAGCGCATTGCCGAGCCACCAGAGCCCGCCGAGGAAGTAGCCGAAGCCGAAGAACCAGCCGATGCGGAAGGCCGGCGCAAGCCGCCTCGGGAAGCCGGCTTGCGGCACGGCGCTGGCGCCGTCGATGAGCCAGACCAGCAGGGTGAAGGACACGAAGAGCGCCGCGAAGAAGCCGAAGGGCGGCAGCGCCAGCACCCCGATCAGGCCCGCAAGAAATGCCGCCAGCGCCCGTCTTGTCCCAGACAGGAGCATGACCTTGCCCGCGAGCCGCTCCATGCCGTCCCCTCTATGTGTCCCCGAATCAGCCGGGCCAGTCTTCCAAAAAAACGGCGCCTTGTCCCGCGTTACCGAAGGGCAATCGTATTCGGCAGGGCGGAAGGGGCGGCCGCCTATTCGGCGCTCGCCCCGTCGTTCTGCTGCTCGGGGAGCCTGGTGCGGTCGGCGGCGGGGCCGATGGCCTCGCCTTCCGGCCGGCGTTCGCGGCGGCGGACGGAGCCGACACGCTTGCGGGTGACGCGGACGCGCTTGACGCGGCGCGGATCGGCGTCGAGCACGTGGAATTCGAAGCCGGGCACCGCCTGGACCACTTCGCCGCGCACCGGGATGCGGCCGAGCGAGGCGAAGATCAGGCCGCCGAGCGTATCGGCATCCTCGAGCTGCTCGCGGATGTCGAAATCCGGGCCGATCGCCTCGGCGAGTTCTTCGAGCTCGACGCGGGCGTCGGCGATGAAGACGTCGTCGCCGACGCGCTGGATCATCGCCTCGTCGTCGTCATGCTCGTCCTCGATGTCGCCGACGACCATCTCGACGATGTCCTCCAGCGAGGCGAGGCCGTCGGTGCCGCCGTATTCGTCGATGACGAGGGCCATCTGCGTGCGGTCGGCCTGCATGCGCGCCATCAGATCGGCGGCCAGCATGGACGGCGGCACGAAGAGGACCTGGCGGATGATGCCGGCCTCGGCGACCGTCTTGGAAAGATCGACGCGGCCGAGGTCGAACTCGGCCTTCGGCGTCCTCGCCGGCTTCTCGCCGGAGGCCGCCGCGGCGGGCTTTGCGCCGTTGCGGCGCTTGTTGCGCGCCTGCCTGGTGACATAGGCGAGGAGGTCGCGGATGTGGACCATGCCGCGCGGATCGTCGAGGCTTTCATTGTAGACCGGCATGCGCGAGCGGCCGGAATCCTCGAAGATCACCATGAGCTCGGCGATCGTGATGTCCTGGTCGACGGCCTCGATATCGGCGCGGGGGACCATGACGTCCTCGACCCGCACCTCGCGGAAGCGAAGGATGTTGTGCAGCATCGCCCGCTCTTCGGGCGAGAAGGCCGGCTCGCCGCCGCTCTCCTCCGTCATCAGGGCCTCGGCGAGGTCCTTGCGAAGGCTCGAGGCGCCGGTCATGCGCCAAAGCCGTGCGGCACGGGACCAGAAGGATGAACGGCCCCCGCCTTCCTGCTTCGGCGCGCTGCTACTACTGCCCGCCTCGTCCTGACTTGAGGCGTCAGCCTCGTTCTTTTCCGTCGCTGCCGACTGGTTCTTGAAGTCGCTCATTGGTCCAAACTATTCATCGGGGCCATCCCCGTAAGGGTCAGATAGGCCAAGCTCGGCAAGAATGCGAGTCTCCAGCCTCTCCATTTTTTCCGCTTCTTCGTCTTCCATGTGATCATAGCCGAAGAGATGCAGAAATCCATGCACCATGAGATGCGTGAGATGATCGTCGAAGGACTTGCCGAGATCCGCCGCCTCGCGGGTCAGCGTCTCCTGCGCGAAAATGATGTCGCCAAGCATGGGACCGGGCATTTTCCCGGGCGTCAGGGGTGACGCCGGAAAGGAGAGCACGTTGGTCGGCTTGTCCTGGTTGCGCCACTGCGCATTGATGCCGCGGATCTCCGCATCGTTCGTGAAGACGAGGGAGACTTCCGGCGCGTCGGCCTTCGGGAAGGGCTGCCGTTCCTGCTTGCGAAGGTAGTCCGCGGCCGCGCCGAGCACGCGCCCGCTCATCGCCAACAGGTGCTCCTCGGGGGGCCATGCGCCCTCCTCGACGGAAATCTGGATATCGAGTTCACTCATGAGGGCCGGGACCGTCAGCGGTCCATCTGCTCGCTTTCGTCCTGCACGGCCGTCTGGGCCTCGTAGGCCCGGACGATGCGGGCGACCATCGGATGGCGCACCACGTCCGCATCCTTGAAGCGGACGACGGAGACGCCCTCCACCCCGTTCAGGATCTGCAAGGCTTCGACAAGGCCCGACTTGACGCCGCGCGGCAGGTCGATCTGGCTCGGATCGCCCGTGACGATCATGCGGCCGTTCTCGCCGAGACGCGTCAGGAACATCTTCATCTGCATCGAGGTCGTGTTCTGCGCCTCGTCGAGGATGACCGCGGCATTGGCGAGCGTGCGCCCGCGCATGAAGGCGAGCGGCGCGATCTCGATGACGCCGGCGGTGATCGCCCGCTCCACCTTGTCGCCCGGCATCATGTCGTAGAGCGCGTCGTAGAGCGGACGCAGATAGGGATCGACCTTCTCCTTCATGTCACCCGGCAGGAAGCCGAGGCGTTCGCCCGCCTCGACGGCCGGGCGCGACAGGATGATGCGGTCGACCGCGCCGCGCTCCAGAAGCTGGGCGGCATAGGCGACGGCGAGGTAGGTCTTGCCCGTGCCGGCCGGGCCGACGCCGAAGACGAGCTCGGAGCGTTCCAGCGCGCGGATATAGGCATCCTGCATCGGCGTGCGGGCGACGATCGTCTTCTTGCGCGTGGAGATCTGCGCCATGGTGAGCTTGGCCTTGCGCTCCATGGTGGGCAGCGAGAGCTGGTCGTCCGCAGCGATCGCCATGCGGATGGCGCCCTCGACGTCGGAAAGCTCGATCGAGCCGCCCTTCTGAAGACGGTCGTAGAGATAGTCGAGCGCATGGCGGGCCTGGTTGGTGGCCACCACGTCGCCGGAGATGGAGACGGAATTGCCGCGGGCGCGCGCATCGATGTTGAGGCGCTGCTCCAGAAGCTTCAGGTTCTGGTCGAACTGTCCGAACAGCTCGCTTGCGTATCGATTGTTCTCGAAGGTCAGCACGAAGTGATTGGCGTCGGTCTGGCTTTTCGACTGGCGCGGCGATGACGTCATCAATTCGTGTCCGTTCAAGCGGTTCTCGCTCCCAAAGGGCCGGTCCGTCACCCGATCGCTTCGGCGAAGAGGCTGTTGGGGCCGGCATCCGTGATTCGTACCCGGATAATGTCACCGATTTCGCAGCCTTTTGCATCAACATTCACAGGCTGCAGCCAGGGCGAGCGGCCGACGAGCTGACCGGGCATGCGTCCGGGCTTCTCCAGGAGCAGGTCGATCTCCTTGCCGATGCAGCCGCGGGCGAACGCGCTCTGCTGGCGGAAGAGCAAAGCCTGCAATCTTTCAAGGCGTTCGGACTTCACGCTCTCTTCGACATGGCCGTCCATCTCGGCGCCGGGCGTGCCGGGACGGATCGAATACTTGAACGAAAATGCCTGTGCATAACCGACCGTCTCGATGAGGCGCATCGTGGCTTCGAAGTCGGCGTCGGTCTCGCCGGGAAAGCCGACGATGAAATCGCCGGAAATCGCAAGCTCCGGCTGGACGGCGCGGATGCGTTCGATGAGCGCGACATATTCGGCCGCGGTGTGCCGGCGGTTCATGGCCTTGAGGATGCGGTCGGAGCCGGCCTGCACCGGCAGGTGCAGGTAAGGCATCAGCTTCGGCAGGTCGCGGTGCGCCTCGATGAGGCGGTCGTCCATGTCGCGCGGATGGCTGGTCGTGTAACGCAGGCGCGCGAGGCCCTCGATCTCCGCGAGGCGGTAGAGGAGGTCGCCGAGGCCCCATTCGCGTCCGCCGGGGCCGAGCCCATGCCAGGCGTTGACGTTCTGGCCGAGCAGGGTGATCTCGCGCACGCCGGCCTCGACGAGGCGTTCGGCCTCGGAGACGATCTGCGAAACGGGACGGGAGACCTCCGCGCCGCGCGTATAGGGCACGACGCAGAAGGTGCAGAACTTGTCGCAGCCTTCCTGCACGGTGAGGAAGGCGGTGACGCCGCGGGCGCGGGTCCTCGCCCTTTCCGGCGCCGGCAGGTGCTCGAACTTGTCCTCGATCGCATAGTCCGTCTCGACGACGCGCTCGCCGCCCTTGGCGCGGCGCAGCGCCTCGGGCAGGCGGTGATAAGTCTGCGGGCCGACGACGAGGTCGACGGCGGGGGCGCGGCGCAGGATCTCCCTGCCCTCGGCCTGGGCGACGCAGCCGGTGACGCCGATCACCATCTCGCGGCCGTCCTTCGCCCGCGCCTTCTTCATCTCGCGCAGGCGGCCGAGTTCGGAATAGACCTTTTCCGCCGCCTTCTCGCGGATGTGACAGGTGTTTAGGAGGACGAGGTCGGCCTCTTCCAGCACGTCCGTCGCCTGATAGCCGTCCTTCGACAGCGCGTCCGTCATGCGGTCGCTGTCGTAGACGTTCATCTGACAGCCGTAGGTCTTCACGAAGACCTTGCGGGTGTTCGTTTTGGCGGGCGTGGAGAGGGACTGTTCGCTCATGGCCGCTTGCATAGTGGAAAAGTCCCGGAAAATGAAGCTTTATCTGCCGCGCAGCCGCGCGCCGAGCATGGCACGGATGCGCGTCTCGACCTCGCGGCTCACCTGCTTTCGATTGCTGGCGCGGGAATAGTCGACGCGCTCGCCGAAATCCACGTCCACGTCGACCGCCCCTTCCCGCGCGACGCCGAGCAGATGCGGCAGGAGTGCGATGTCGCCCGGCCAGGCGGCGAGCGGGCGGTGGTAACGGCCCATCGCCATGCCGTGCAGGCCGGTATAGGCGATCGAGACCGGCTGGATATGCACGATGCCCTCCGGCGCGTGCGGCAGTGCCGAGGCGGCGGCGCCGAACAGCGAGGTCTTCATCTCCAGAAGACGGTTGCCGTCCGAGGTCGTGCCTTCCGGGAAGAGCACGACGATCTCGCCGTCCGCCAGCCGCCGCGCGATCTCGTCCACCTGATCACCGGTCTTGCGGCGCTGCTCGCGCTCCACGAAGATCGTCGCCTGCAGGCGGGCGAGGATGCCGAAGACCGGCCAGCCGCGCACCTCGGCCTTGGCGATATAGACGACGTCGGCGACCGAGCCGAGCACCATGATGTCCTTCCAGGACGCATGGTTCGCGGCGATGAGCAGGGGGCGCCTCGGCTCAAGCGTGCCGTGCACCCGCACCTTCAGGCCGAGCACCCGGCAGGCGACGCGGTGCCAGAGCCGCGGCAGGCGGCGGCGGATCTTCAGGTCGAAGCGCAGCCCGACGAGCTGGACCGGCAGCAGGACGAGCGTCACCGTGACGAGGACGACGAGTCCGAGGGCGATGCGCAATGCGGTGATCAAAGCGCCACCGGCGAGCGGTCGAACGCCAGTGCCGGGCGGCTACCCCCCTTTGCCCGGCAGGGCAGAGGGGGGTGCCACAATGCCGAACCGGAAAAATCGAAAAGGACGGTAGCGGTTCGCCTCACTCGCCCTCCTTGAGGGGAACGCCGTAGAGTTCCAGGCGGTGGTCGACGAGCCTGAAGCCGTGCTCGCGGGCGATCCGCTCCTGCAAGGCCTCGATTTCCGGCGAATGGAATTCGATCACCTGGCCGTTCTTCAGGTCGATCAGGTGGTCGTGGTGCTCGTCCGGCACCGTCTCGTAGCGCGAACGGCCGTCGCGGAAATCGTGCCGCTCGATGATGCCGGCATCCTCGAAGAGCTTTACCGTGCGGTAGACGGTCGAGATGGAGATGCGCGAATCGATGGCGGACGAACGGCGATAGAGCTCTTCGACATCCGGGTGGTCGGCGGAGGATTCCAGCACGCGCGCGATGACGCGGCGCTGCTCGGTCATGCGCATGCCGCGCTCGACACAAAGCTCTTCCAGCGATTTCTCGACGTCCGCCATGCGACCTGCCCTCGTTCGTTCGGCGCCCCGATAGGGGACTAGCGAAGATCGCGCCGCATGACAAGCGCCGTGGACCGGCTGCCATCGGCGCCGGCATAGTAGGCCTTGCGCTCGCCCACCTTGGCAAAGCCGAGCTTGGCATAGAGACCGCGGGCGGCGATATTGCCCTCGTCGACCTCCAGGAAAATGGCCTCGGCCCCGCGCATCCTGGCCTCGCGCAGCGCCGCCTGCATCAGCCGCCAGCCGAGGCCGGCGCGCTCGAAACGCTGGTCGACGCCGATCGTCAGGATCTCCGCCTCGCCGGCCGCCGCGCGGGCCAGCACGAAGCCGCCGGCGGTACGGCCGAGCGCGCCCTCCTTCAATGCGAGGAAGCCGTAGACGGGATCCTGCGACAGCAGCGAGTGGAACTCGCCGTCGTTCCAGGGCCGGGAAAAGCGGGCACGGTGCAATGCGGCGGCCATGCCGGCATCGGCGGTTTCGAGGGGGAAGATGTCGAAGACGGGCTTACGGGTGAAATAACCGCTCAGGGACATGTCAGGCCCTCCGGATCGCGAAACCCGCCTGCGGCCTGGCATCGGGACCGCGAAGATAGAGCGGCTTCGGCAGATGGCTTTCCGGATCGAGGCGGGCGCCGAGGCGCGCCACCGTGGCGATGGAGACGCCGTCGCTCTCCGGCGGCGCACCCTCGCGCAGCAACGCTGCGGCGGAACCGGCGACGGCACAGCCTTCTTCGGCGGCGATGCCGCGCGCCTGCGCAACCGAGGCAATCGCGGGCGGCGAGGCTTCGGTGCCATCGGCCGCGAAGCGCTGCCAGTAGATCTCGTCGCGCCTGGCATCCATCGCGACGAGGAGGGGCGAGCCCGCCTGCCGGTCGGCGGCAAGCGCCGAAAGGGTGGAGACGCCGACGGCGGGAACGCCGAGCGCCAGCGCAAGGCCCCGCGCCGCGGCGACGCCGACGCGAATGCCGGTGAAGGAGCCGGGGCCGATGGCGACGGCGATGCGGTGGACATCGCGCAATGTCATGCCCGCCGCCTCGAGCGCCGCGTCGATGAACCCCATCAGCCGTTCGGCATGGCCGCGACCGATATCCGCGCCGGCGGCGCCGAGGACGGTATCCTGTCCGGAATCATAAAGCGCCGCGTAGCAGCCCGTGCCCGCCGTATCGATCGCCAGAACGATCATGCCGGGCACCGGAGGCTTGCGGGGCAGGCCCTACATGACGGCTTCAACTTCCTGCACTTCCGGTACGAAATGGCGGAGAAGGTTCTGCACGCCGTGCTTCAGCGTCGCCGTGGAGGATGGGCAGCCCGAGCAGGCGCCCTTCATGTTGAGGTAGACGACGCCGTCGCGGAAACCCTTGAAGGTGATGTCGCCGCCGTCCTGCGCCACGGCCGGGCGCACGCGCGTCTCGAGCAGTTCCTTGATGGTGGCGACGATCGTCTCGTCGCCCTCGTCGAAGAACTCGCCGTCCTCTTCCTCGCCGCCGCCGAAGGCGCCGCTCGCCACGACCGGCTGGCCGGACATGAAGTGCTCCATGATGTTGCCGAGGATGGCCGGCTTCATGTGCTGCCAATCGGCGCCGTCCTTGGTGACGGTGATGAAATCGTAGCCGAGGAACACGCCCTTGACGCCGGGAATGCCGAAGAGGCGGGCGGCGAGCGGCGATGCGGCGCGCGCTTCCGCCTCGTCGCGGAACTCGGCCGTGCCGGTCTCCAGCACCACCTTGCCCGGCAGGAATTTCAAGGTCGACGGGTTCGGCGTCGCTTCGGTCTGGATGAACATCTTTCTCTCCGTGCGGCCAGGCGCTTCCGTCGGCCAAGACATTTAGAATAATTCAAAAAAGAAGATAGGCGCTTCTGCGCCGCTCTTCAAGGTTCCGGCTCAGCTCAGCGCGTCGAGCTCTTCGTCGCTCAGCGAATCCGGGATCACCGTCACCGGGATCGGGAAGGCCTGCGCGCGGCTGGCCAGCGAGGACACAAGCGGCCCCGGCCCCTCCTTGCCGGATCCGGCGGCCAGAACGAGGATCGCGATATCGCGGTCGTCCTCGATCAGGCCGTTGATCTCCTCGCTCGCGACACCCTCGCGGATCACCGTCTCCGGCTCGATGCCGATCGATTCGCGCAGTGCCTGCGCCGCCTTGGCAAGCACGGCCTCCGCTTCCTCGCGCGCTTCGGCCCGCATGATCTCCTCCACGCCCAGCCACTGCTGGAAATCGCCGTTGGCGATCACATAGAGCAGGACCACGCCGCCATTGGAATTCTTCGCCCGCATTCCCGCATAATGGACGGCGCGCTGGCATTCCGGCGTGTCGTCGATGACCGCCAGAAACTTGCGGCGGTGGCCTTCAAGGCGGGAAAGACGTCGAGAAACCATACGGGCCCCTTGTGCAAGGTCTCTGTTGCAGCGACCTTACTGCACAAAACCGATGATGTCGCGAACTTCCTTCATGGTTTTCTCGGCCCGCGCCCGCGCCCTTTCGCCGCCGTCCCTGAGGATCGCGTCGATATGGCTCGTGTCGTCCATCAGGCGCCGCATCTCGTCGGTGATCGGCGAGAGCACGTTGACGGCAAGGTCGACGAGCGCCGGCTTGAAGACGGAGAACTGGCGGCCGCCGAACTCGGAAAGGACCTCGGCCTTGGACTTGTCGGAGAGCGCGGCATAGATGCCGACGAGGTTTTCCGCCTCCGGGCGGCCCTTGAGGCCTTCGGCTTCGCTCGGCAGCGCGTCCGGGTCGGTCTTGGCCTTGCGGATCTTCTTGGAGATCGTGTCGGCATCGTCCAGCAGGTTGATGCGGGAGAGATCGGAGGCATCCGACTTCGACATCTTCTTCGTGCCGTCGCGCAAGGACATGACGCGCGGCGCGGGCCCGCCGATCAGCGGCTCGACCATCGGGAAATAGGCGTGCACCGGCTCCTCGCCGACGACGATGTCGACGCCCGTGCCGGCCCTGCGGATGTGGTCGCCGAAGTCGATGTTGAACTTCTGGGCGATGTCGCGCGTCAGCTCCAGGTGCTGCTTCTGGTCGTCGCCGACCGGCACGTGCGTGGCGCGGTAGACGAGGATGTCGGCGGCCATCAGGCTCGGATAGGCGAGCAGGCCCAGCGAGACCTGCTCGGCGTTCCTGCCGCCGGCCTTGTCCTTGAACTGGGTCATGCGCTCCATCCAGCCGATGCGCGCCACGCAGTTGAAGATCCATGCGAGCTCGGCGTGCTGCGGCACGGCGGACTGGTTGAAGACGATATGCTTCCTCGGGTCGATGCCCGACGCGATGAAGGCGGCGGCGATCGAGCGGATCTGGCCCCGCATGTCCTCGTGCACCAGCTGCGCGGTGATCGCGTGCAGGTCGACGACGCAGTAGATGCAGTCGTTGTCCTCCTGCAGCGCAACGAACTTGCGGATCGCGCCGAGATAGTTGCCGAGGTGGAGATTGCCGGTCGGCTGGACGCCGGAGAAGACGAGAGGCTTGAATGCGCTCATGACGATTTCCTTCAGGCGGGTGGAGGGCCTGATCCTGTTGCTGTTGTCGCCGCGCTTATGCACGGCGCGGGGGCGCCGATCAAGAGGGACGGCAACGCTGCCGCGGCAGGGATGACCGGCTTTACAGGCCGCGGCCGGCCCCATCAGGAACTCCCTTATAAATGACACTTTCCGGGCCTTTCCTCCCGGCGGGGACAGGGGCCGGCGGATTTCGATCAGCCGTTTTTTGACGCAACGGCGCGAACCGGAGTGTGCCATGCGAAGAAACCGTTCGCCCCTCCTTGCCTGCATGATCGCGCTGGCATCGATCTTCGCGACCGAAACCATGGCAAGCGGAAATCACAGGCATGTCGCCAGAAGCGAGAAGGGCAATGCCGCCAAGGTCTACACGGTGCAGACGCCGCGCGTGCGGCACCGATGTTTCCCGGGCAAGCTGAGGGCGATCCTCGCCCATATCGCACGGCAGGTCGGACGCCGGCCGCTCGTGACGTCGGGCCACCGCTCGAACGGCCGCAGAGGATCCTATCACCGCAAGTGCCTTGCCGCCGACATCCGCGTGCCCGGCGTTTCCGTGAAGCAGATCATCGCCGCTGCGCGGTCCGCGCCGGCTGTCGGCGGCGTCGGCACCTATTGCAACGGCATCGTCCATGTCGATGTCGGGCCGAAGCGGCGCTGGCACCATTGCGGCGGGCTGGCGCGCCTTGGCGGGCGCACGAAGCTCGCTGCGCGCTGACGCAGGAAACCTACTCGGCCGTGCCGTCCGTCGGCGCGGCCCCGGCGCGCGGCCTGCGCTTCAAATTGCGGCGGATCATGCCGAGATCGGCGCCGCCGATGAGGAAGGCGACCGAGAAATATACGATCATGGCGAGGACGACGAGCAGGCCGAGCGCAAGGATCTGCTCGTGGAGCGGCGCGGCCGAGGCCAGGCGGCCGGCGAGCCAGCCGGAGGCATATTCCAGCGTGGCGGCCATGACGAGCGTGGCGATCAGCAGCCGTGCGACACGCCAGGCGAGCGCCTTTTCCAGCGGCCAGTGGCCGCGGCGCACCAGCGTGACGAAGAGGAGGAGCGCCGTCAGCCAGCCGGAGACGGCCTCGGCGGTGGCGATGCCGCGCTCATGGAAGAACGGGAAGAGCGAAACCGCAAGGACGCAGTTGACGACGACCGAAAGCAGCGTGATGCGCATCGGCGTCTTCGTGTCCTCGCGGGCGAAGAAGCCGGGGTTCAGCGCCTTGATCATCACGAAGCCGGGCAGGCCGAGGCCGTAGATGGCGAGCGTTCCCGCCACGATGGACGTCGTGTCCGTGCCGAAGGCGCCGCGCTCGTAGAGCACGCGCACGATCTCGTCGGAGATGACCCAGAGCGCGCCGGCCGCCGGCAGCGTCAGGAAGAGCACGAATTCCATCGAGCGGTTCTGCAGGTTGCCGGCCTCGCGCTCGTGGCCGCCCTTCAGCGCGCGCGCAAGCTCCGGCAGCAGCACGACGCCGACGGCGATGCCGACGACGCCGAGCGGAAGCTGGTACACGCGGTCGGCATATTGCAGGGCGGCGATCGCGCCGTCCTTGGTGGAGGCGATCATCTGGCCGATGAGCTGGTTGATCTGGGTGATGCCGCCCGTCACGGCCGCCGGCAGCGCCAGCCAGAGCAGGCGCCTGACGTTCGCCGTCATGCGCGGGCGGCGGAAGCCGATCCGCATGCCGGCATGGCGCACGCCCGCATAGAGCACGGCCATCTGGAGGAGGCCCGCGGCAAGCACGCCCCAGGACAGGTACCAGGCCGTCTGAAGCGGCGAGGCACCCTGCCAGAGCCCATAGGCAAGCGCGCCGATCAGCACGACGTTGAGGAAGACCGGAGCGACGGCGGCGGCGAAATAGTGGTGCAGGGAATTGAGCATGCCCGACAGCATCGCCGTCAGCGACATGCACATGAGATAGGGGAACATGACGACGGCGAGCTTGACCGTCGTGTCGAACTTTTCCGCATCGTCCACGAAACCCGGCGCGATGACCCAGGCGACGATGAGCGGCATCAGGAGCTCCATCGCGATGGTCAGCATCAGGAGCACGGTGAAGAGAACACCGAAGACCTCCTCGGAGAAGCGCTTCGCGCCGTCGATGCCGCCGGCCTCGATCTGCTTGGCGAAGAGCGGCACGAAGGCGGCGTTGAACGCGCCTTCCGCGAAGAGGCGGCGGAAAAGGTTCGGGAAGCGGAAGGCGGCATAGAAGGCATCCGCCATCGGCCCCGTGCCGAGCGCGGCGGCCATCAGCGTCTCGCGGGCGAAGCCGAGCACGCGGCTGCCGAGCGTCGCGCCGCCCACGGTCGCGAATTTTTTCACCAGACTCATTGTTCTGCCCTGATCCTTTTCGGCGCGGCGGCGACAGGCGCGATCATGCCGGGCGGCATGCGGTCGCGCACCTCGTCCGCCTCGTCGGCCATGACGGCCTTGAGCCGCGCGACGATGTTGGCCTGCCGGTTCTCATTGGTCACCTTCTGGCCGACGAGGTCGGTGACGTAGAAGGTGTCGATGACCTTCTCGCCGAAGGTCGTGATATGCGCCGAGGCGATGTCGAGCGAGAGGTCGGAGAGCACGGCCGTCACTTCCGACAGGAGGCCGGGACGGTCGAGGCACTCGATCTCGATGACGGTGAACTTGTTCGACAGCGTATTGGAGATGGTGACGGCCGGCGAGACGGTGAAGGTGCGGCTGCGCTTGCGGCTCCTGGTGCGGGTGGCGATCACCTCCGGGAGGCGCTTGCGGCCGGACAGCACGTCCTCGATCATCCTGCCGATCGTGCCGGCGCGGCGCATCTCGTCCGCATCGTTCGGGAACTCGCGGTTGACGAGGATCGTATCGAGCGCCCGCCCGTCCGAGGTCGTGAAGATCTGCGCGTCGACGATGTTGGCCCCCGCTGCCGCGCAGGCGCCGGCGATCACCGTCAGGAGGCGCGGATGGTCGGGCGAGAGCACCGTGATCTCGGTGATGGCGTGGAAGGAATGGGTGCGCACCATGGTGGCGAGCGTCTGCCTCGCCTTGTCCGCCTCGCGGATGAAGGCGGCATGGCGCACCTGGTCCTCCAGCGACACAGTCAGAAGGTAGGGATCGTAGTGGAGGCGCGTATAGGTCTTGCGGTCCTTCTGGCTCCAGTCGGCGGGAAGCGCCTCGAACAGCGTTTCGCGGGCGGCCTGCGCGCGCTCCTTGCGCGACAGCTCGGAAAAGCCGCCGGAGATCATCAGCTCGGTCTCGTAGTAGAGCGTGCGCAGCAGCTGCCCCTTCCAGCCGTTCCACACGCCCGGGCCGACGGCGCGGATGTCGCAGACCGTCAGCACCAGCAGCATCTTCAGCCGCTCCATCGACTGCACCTTCTCGGCGAAGTCGACGATGGTCTTGCGGTCGTTGAGGTCGCGGGTCTGGGCGACCATGGACATGGTGAGGTGCTCCTCGATCAGCCAGACGACGAGCTCCGTCTGCTTCGGCGTGAGGCCGAAGCGCGGGCAGAGTTTTCGCGCGACCCTGGCGCCCGCTTCCGAATGGTCCTCCGGGCGGCCCTTGGCGATGTCGTGCAGCAGCACCGCGACATAGAGCGGGATGCGGTCCTCGATGCTCGGCATGACCTGATAGCTCAGCGGATGGGCTTCCTTCTCGCGGCCCTGGTCGATGCTGGAAAGGACGCCCACCGAGCGGATCAGGTGCTCATCGACCGTGTAGTGGTGATACATGTTGAACTGCATCATCGCGACGATCTTGCCGAATTCGGGAATGAAGCGGCCGAGCACGCCGGACTCGTTCATGCGCCGCAGGATGAGGGCCGGATCGCGCGGCGAGGTGAGGATCGACAGGAAGAGCCGGTTCGCCTCCTCGTCCTCGCGCAGCGCGCCGTTGATGAGCTTCAGCGAGCGCGTGACCTCCTTCAGCGCGTCGGGATGGAACTCCAGCCCGTTGATGTCGGCGATGTGGAAGAGCCGGATGAGGTTCACCGGATCGCGCTTGAAGACGCCCGGATCCGTGATGGTGATGCGGCCGCGGTCCTCCAGGAAATCCAGCGTGCCGGCGATCTTGCGCGTGCGGCGGGTGAAGCGGCTGATGACGGCGCTGATGCCGGGCGCCTCCTTCGCCTGCTGGTCCTCCAGCGTGGCGCAGAAGATGCGCGTCAGGTCCCCGACGTCCTTCGCCACGAGGAAATAGTGCTTCATGAAGCGCTCGACCGCGGAAAGGCCCGGATGCGGCTGGTAGCCGAGGCATTCGGCGATCTCGCGCTGGATGTCGAAGGACAGCCGCTCCTCCGCCTTGCCGGTCAGGAAATGCATATGGCAGCGCACGGCCCAGAGGAAGTCGTCCGCCTTCTGGAAGAGCTTGTATTCCTGCCGCGACAGCACGCCGAGCTTCACCAGCTCGGCCGGGTCGCGGATATGGTAGAAATACTTGGCGATCCAGAAGAGGGTGTGCAGGTCGCGAAGCCCGCCCTTGCCCTCCTTGACGTTCGGCTCGACGAGGTAGCGCGTGTCGCCGGCCTTGCGGTGGCGCTCGTCGCGCTCGGCAAGCTTCGCCGCGATGAATTCCGGGCCGGTATTGCGCACGATCTCGCGGTCGAAGCGCACCGCCATCTCCTCGAACAGCGCCACCGAACCGCAGATGTAGCGCGCCTCGAGGATCGCCGTGCGGATCGTCATGTCGCCCTTGGAGAGCTGGATGCACTGCTCGATGGTGCGCGTGGCGTGGCCGACCTTGAAGCCGAGATCCCACAGGATGTAGAGCATGAACTCGATGGCCGGCTCGCTCCAGGCGGCCGGCTTTTCCGGCAGCAGGAAGAGCAGGTCGATGTCCGAGCCCGGCGCCAGCGTGCCGCGCCCGTAGCCGCCGACGGCCGTCACCGTGATGCGCGCGGCGGGCGGGGCCTGGCCGGCGCTGAAGACGTGGTTGAGCGCGAAATCGTGCAGGACGGAAATCAGCTGGTCCTGCAGCCAGGAGATGCGCGCGGCGCATTGCAGGCCGCTGCCGTCGGCAAAGAGCAGTTCGCGCGCCCGCTCGCGGCCCGCCGCGTTGGCCTTCTTGAATTCGGCAAGGAGCTCGCGGCGCATGCGGTCGCGGTAATCGGCATTGGTGCTGGCGATGAACTCGCACCTGGCGCGCAGCGCCGGCACGTCGAGCAGGCCGGAGTCGGCCGGTGCCAGAAACTTCTTTTCCATCGGATGCCGGCCTGCGTCCCGCTTGTCCTCGATCGCCCGTTCGGTTCGCATGCCTATAGACCCTTTCAGCACGCGAGGACAAATCCTAGCGGCTAGCGATTGCCAAGTTCTTTCTTCAGCGCATAGAGCGCGTCCAGCGCCTCGCGCGGCGTCATGTCGTCCGGATTGAGGCCCTTCACCAGTTCCTCCACCTTCGACGGGGCGGCGCCGCGATGCGCCTCCTCGCGGCGCACAGCGACCTGGAACAGCGGCAGGTCGTCGATGAGCTGGCTTGCCGGGTTCTTGCGGTCCGCATCCTCCAGCTTGGCGAGCACGTCCCTGGCGCGCGCCACGACCGAGGGAGGAAGGCCGGCAAGGCGCGCCACCTGGATGCCGTAGGAACGGTCCGCCGCGCCTGGGCCGACCTCGTGCAGGAAGATCACGTCGCCGTCCCATTCCTTGACCCGCATCGTGGCGTTGGAAAGGCGGGAAAGCTTTTCCGACAGCACGGTCAACTCGTGGAAGTGGGTGGCGAAGAGGCCGCGGCAGCGGCTCGCCTCGTGCAGGTGCTCGACGGCGGCCCAGGCGATGGACAGGCCGTCGAAGGTCGCCGTGCCGCGGCCGATCTCGTCCAGGATGACGAGCGAGCGGTCGGTCGCCTGGTTGAGGATCGCCGCCGTCTCGACCATCTCGACCATGAAGGTGGAGCGGCCGCGGGCAAGGTCGTCCGATGCGCCGACCCGCGAGAACAGCCGGTCGACGATGCCGATATGGGCGCTTTCGGCCGGCACGTAGGCGCCCATCTGCGCGAGGATGGCGATGAGGGCGTTCTGGCGCAGGAACGTCGACTTGCCGCCCATGTTCGGGCCGGTGAGCAGCCAGATCGCGCCGTGGCCCTTGCCGTCCTTCGGCGAGAGGTCGCAGGAATTGGCGACGAAGGCCGCCCCCTGCTGGCGGCGCAGCGCCTGCTCCACGACAGGGTGACGCCCGCCGACGATGGCGAACATCGTCGAATTGTCGACGACGGGCCGGCAATAGGCCTGCTCCTCGGCAAGCGCGGCAAGCCCGACGGAGACATCGACGACGGCAAGCGCCCGCGCCGCTGCCTTGATGGCCTCGGCCTCCGCCACGACCGCCTCGACGAGGCCGTCGAAGGCGGCAAGCTCGATGGCGAGCGCCCGGTCGGCGGCATTGGCGATCTTGGTTTCCAGCTCCGAGAGCACCGTCGTGGTGAAACGCATGGCGCCGGCCATGGTCTGGCGGTGGATGAAGCGCGCCTTGGCCGCGTCGCCGTCCGTCAGGGCCGAAGCGTTGCCGGCAGAGACCTCGATGAAATAGCCGAGCACGTTGTTGTGCTTGATCTTCAGCGACCTGACGCCCGTCTCCTCGGCATATTGCAGCTGGAGGCCGGCGATGACGCGGCGCGACTGGTCGCGCAGCGCGCGCATCTCGTCCAGCTCCGCATCCGCCCCTTCGCGGATGAAGCCGCCGTCGCGCTTGAGGAGCGGCAGCTCGTCGGTAAGCATGACGGCGAGGCGGTGCGAAAGATCGACCGGCAGGGCGGCGATGGCGGCGCGGGCGGCCGCGAGCTCGCCGTCGAGCTCTTCGGCCGCCATCAGCCGCGCGATCTCGGCAGCGGTCGAAAGGCCGTGCAGGATCGCGCCGAGATCGCGCGGGCCGCCGCGGCCGAGCGCGATGCGCGAGAGCGCCCGCGGCATGTCGGGAAGCCGCTTCAGCGCCGAGCAGAGGTCCTCGCAGAAGGCGGGGCGGTCGGCGAGCGTCGCGATGGAATCGAGCCGGGCATTGATCGCCTCCGGATCGGTCAGCGGCGACATCAGCCGTTCGGCGAGCAGCCGCGCGCCGCCGCTCGTCACGGTACGGTCGATAGCCTTCAGGAGCGTGCCGCTGCGCTCGCCGGAAAGCGTGCGCACCAGCTCGAGGTTGGCGCGGGTCGCCGGATCGATGAAGAGCGTGGAAGCCGAGCTTTCCCGCTCCGGCCGGCCGAGCGGCGGGCGCTCGGCGATCTGCGTCTTCTCCACATAGGCGATGGCCGCGGAGGCGGCCGCCAGCTCGGCGCGCGAGAAGGTGCCGAAGCCGTCGAGCGTGGAGACGCCGAAATAGCGGGCGATGCGCCCTTCCGCCGTCGCACTGTCGAAGAGCACCGCCGGCTGCGGCACCGCCACGCGCCCGACGACATCCAGGACGGGGCGGAATTCCGGGTCGTGGAACAGCGTATCCGGCACGATCAGTTCGCGCGGATCGATGCGCAGGATGTCGGCGAGCAGCTGGCCCTGCGCCGTTTCCGACACGCGGAAGATGCCGGTGGAAATATCGATCCAGGCGAGCGCCATGGCGGGCTCGGCCCCGCCGCGGATGCGCGCGACGGCCATCAGGTAGTTGGCGTCCGACGGCGAGAGCAGCTTTTCTTCCGTCAGCGTGCCGGGCGTCACGAGCCGCACGACGTCGCGGCGCACCACCGATTTCGAGCCGCGCTTCTTCGCCTCGGCCGGATCCTCGACCTGCTCGCAGACGGCGACGCGGAAGCCGAGCGCGATCAGTTTCTGGAGATAGTCGTCCGCCGCATGCACCGGCACGCCGCACATCGGGATGTCGAGCCCCATGTGCTGGCCGCGCTTCGTCAGCGTGATGCCGAGCGCGCGGGCGGCATCCACGGCGTCCTGGAAGAACAGCTCGTAGAAATCGCCCATGCGGTAGAACAGCAGGCTGTCGGGATTGGCCGCCTTGATCTCGATATACTGTTCCATCATCGGCGTCGCCGAGGCGCGGCTTTCGCCGCTGGCGAGCTCGGCCGTCGACAGGATATCGTTCGGGCGCACGATCTGATCGTTCACGGAGAGTCTGTTCTTCCTAAAAAAGAGGTGTCACCCTAGCCATGCAGCGATATAGAAAACAACACCTGCGTGGAGTTACGGGCCTATCGCCCACAGGAGTGTGAAGGGGGGAGCATGCCGGGAACCGACAAGTCAGACCGCCAGAGGGCAACCGTCACGGACACGGAAGCGCTGGATTTCCACGCTTCCGGGCGTCCCGGCAAGCTGGAAATCTCGCCGACCAAGCCGATGGCGACGCAGCGCGACCTCTCGCTCGCCTATTCGCCGGGCGTCGCCGTGCCGGTGAAGGCCATCGCCGAGAACCCGGCGACAGCCTACGACTACACGACGCGCGGCAACATGGTCGCCGTCATCTCGAACGGCACGGCCATCCTCGGCCTCGGCAATCTCGGCGCGCTCGCCTCGAAACCCGTGATGGAAGGCAAGTCGGTGCTCTTCAAGCGCTTCGCCGACGTCGATTCCATCGACCTCGAGGTCGACACGGAGAACGTGGACGAGTTCATCAACTGCGTGCGCTATCTCGGCCCCTCCTTCGGCGGCATCAACCTGGAAGACATCAAGGCACCGGACTGTTTCATCATCGAAAGCCGCCTGCGCGAGCTGATGGACATCCCGGTCTTCCACGACGACCAGCACGGCACGGCGATCATCGCCGCGGCCGGCCTCATCAACGCGCTCGCCCTGACGGGCCGCGACTTCAAGACGACGAAGCTCGTCTGCAACGGGGCGGGCGCGGCCGCCATCGCCTGCATCGAGCTCATCAAGGCGATGGGCTTTGCGCCGGAAAACGTCATCCTGTGCGACACCAAGGGCGTCATCTACCAGGGCCGCGAGGACGGCATGAACCAGTGGAAGTCGGCGCATGCGGTGAAGACCGACCGCCGCACGCTTGCCGAGGCCATGGACGGCGCCGACGTCGTCTTCGGCCTTTCGGCCAAGGGCGCGCTTTCGGAGGACATGATCCGCTCCATGGCGCCGCGGCCGATCATCTTCGCCATGGCCAATCCCGACCCGGAGATCACGCCCGAGGAGGTCGCCCGCATCCGCGACGACGCGATCGTCGCGACGGGCCGCTCGGACTACCCGAACCAGGTGAACAACGTCCTCGGCTTTCCCTACATCTTCCGCGGCGCGCTCGACGTGCGCGCCTCGACGATCAACGACGCGATGAAGATCGCCGCCGCCGAGGCGCTTGCAAACCTCGCCAAGGAGGACGTGCCGGACGACGTCGCGGCCGCCTACCAGGGCGTGCGGCCGCGCTTCGGGCCGCAATACATCATCCCCGTGCCGTTCGATCCGCGCCTCATCTCGGCGATCCCCGTCGCCGTCGCGAAGGCCGCGATGGAAACGGGCGTCGCGCGCAAGGAGATCGCGGACCTCGACGCCTATGCCCGCGACCTCAGGGCCCGGCGCGACCCGATCGCCTCGACGCTCCAGCAGATCTACGCCCGCGTGCGCCGGCAGCCCAAGCGCGTCGTCTTCGCCGAGGGCGAGGAAGAGCAGATGATGCGCGCCGCCGTCTCCTATGCCAACCAGCAGCTCGGCACCGCGATCCTGCTCGGCCGCGAGGAGCGCATCCGCGAAACGGCCGAACGCGCCGGCATCGACCTCGACCGGCCCGGCATCGCGCTGGTCAACGCGCGCATCTCGACGCGCAACAACGTCTATATCGACTATCTCTACGCCCGGTTGCAGCGCAAGGGCTTCCTCTTCCGCGACGCCCAGCGCCTGATCCACAACGACCGCAACCACTTCGCGGCCTGCATGGTGGCGCTCGGCGACGCGGACGCGATGGTGACGGGCCTCACGCGCAACTATTCGACGGCGCTGGAAGACGTGCGCCGCTGCATCGACGCAAAGCCCGGCCACCGGGTCATCGGCGCCTCGCTCGCGCTGTGCCGCGGCCGCGCCGTGCTCGTCGCCGACACCGCCGTGCACGACATGCCGTCCTCGGAGGAACTGGCCGACATCGCCGAGGAGGCGGCCGGGCTTGCCCGCCGCCTCGGCTACGAGCCGCGCGTCGCGATGCTCGCCTACTCCACCTTCGGCCATCCTTCGGGGGAACGTTCCGAGCGGGTGCGCGAGGCGGTGAAGATCCTCGACCGCCGCCGCGTCGATTTCGAGTATGACGGCGAGATGGCGGCGGACGTCGCGCTCAACCCGCGCATCATGGAGCAGTATCCGTTCTGCCGCCTTTCCGGGCCCGGCAACGTTCTCGTCATGCCGGCGTTCCACTCGGCCTCGATCTCCACCAAGATGCTGCAGGAACTCGGCGGCTCGACGGTCATCGGCCCCCTGCTCGTCGGGCTCGACAAGTCGGTGCAGATCGTCTCGATGGGCGCGAAGGACAGCGACATCGTCAACATGGCGACGCTCGCCGCCTACAATTCCGGCGCCTGATCCATAGAAAACGCCGCCCGTCCCGGAGGTCGGAGACGGGCGGCAAATCAGACTATGCTGACCTTCATGAAATACATTTGGCGCCTGGCGGCTAGCTGGCGAAGCGCCCCGCGTCGGCGCCGTAATAGTTGAGGTAGCGGCCGGAAATCCTGCCGATCGGCAGGACGATCAGCACATCCGTCGTATTGAAGGCATGGTCGACGACGGCGCCGTTGCCGACCGCCGCGCCGAGCCGCAGGTAGCCCTTGATGAGCGGCGGCATGCCGGAGAGCGCCTTGCGCGCGTCGACGCCCTCGACCGGCATCAGGTCCATGGTGCGGAAGAGCTCCGGCCGGGCCGAAACGCTCCATTCGTCCCTGGCAAGGACATTGTGGTGGAGGAAGGAGAGCGCCAGCGCATGTTCCTCCGGCACGATGCCGTGGAAGGAGGCGCAGCCGAACATGACGTCGACGCCGTGCTTGAGCGAATAGGCCCAGGCGCCCTGCCAGAGCACCTCCACCGTACGCTTGGTGCGGTAGGCCGGCAGCACGCAGGAGCGGCCGAGCTCCATGAAGCGCTTGTCCGGGTGGCGGGCGATCAGCGCATCGACGTCGAACTCCGACTGGGAATAGAAGCCGCCCGAACCTGCGGCCACATCCTGCCTCAGCAGGCGATAGGTGCCGACGATCTGCTCTTCCGCATCGCCCTCGATCGAGGTGTCGAGCACGAGCAGATGGTCGCACACCATGTCCCAGGCGTCGATGTCGCGTTTGCGGCGAACCGCATCGGGCGCAAGCCTGGCATTCATCTCCTCGGCGAAGACGCGGTAACGCACGGCCTGGGCGGCGTCGATCTCGGCGACGGAGCGGGCGATGCGCGTTTCCAGGTTGCCGATGCGGCCAAGCACATCCGTTCCCGAACGGCCGGCGACGGGGGCCGGCTGCTGGGCGATCTCCGCCGGAGCGATGGTCTGTGCGAGGTCGAGCGTCATGGAAGCCTACCCGTTGAGCGAAACTGCGTGGGTTTAACCACGATTCTGCAACAGGATAATGACGTAAGGCGGCCTTGGATAGCCTGACGCGCATGCAGCCTGCGCATCAGGCGGTGGCACGGCGCAGAAGCCTTTCGATTTCCGCGATGAGCCGCACGGGGTCGGCCGGCTTGGCCAGCACCGCATCGGCCCCGGCGGCCAGAAGCTCCTCGCGAAGGCCGGCACGGCTGTCGGCCGTCAGCACGACGACCGGCAGGGGCGCATTGCCGTAGTCCCGCTGGACGATGCGGGCGATCATCTCCTTGCCGTCGCCGCCCGGCATGCCGAGATCCGTGACGATGAGATCGGCCGCGAACGGCCCCGCGTCCGTGGCGCCGGCAAGCGCGGAGACAAGAGCCGGATAGTCCGGCACATGGCGCACCGTATGGCCTGCGCGCTCCAGCACGGCGCGCACCAGCATGGCGTTCACCGGATCGTCCTCGGCAAGCAGGATGCGGGCACCGGCCGCTTGGGCCGGCGCGGGAGCCGTCTGCTGCGGCAGGTCCTTCAGGATCGGGCGGTTGTCGTTGATCGCGTCGCGCACCTCGACGCCCTTCATGCGGCCGCGCAGGACCTCGACCAGCGAACGCTCGCGCAGCGGGCGGATGAGCCAGGAATCATAGCCTTCGCCGTTGCCGAGCGCCCGGCCGCCGCGCTCCTCCGGATTGACGAGGTAGATGCGGCGCGCGCGGCTGTCGCGGAAATAGCCGACATCGGCAAGCTCGCGGCGGAAGGCGCCGGCAAGGCGGTTGTCGACGATGATGTCGGTGAGCTCCGCCTTGCGGCCGGAAAGAAGCTGGGCAAGGTCGAGGGCCTCGTCGACGGAGGCGGCGGGATGGCAGGTGCCGCCGAGCGCATCGATGGTGCGCACCAGCGCCTTCGAGGCCGGCCCCGCGGGCGCGAACAGGAAGACCAGGCTGCCCGCCAGCATGCCGCTGCGCGCGCCGCCGGCAGCCGTTTTCGTGCGCAGGTCGACCGGCATGCGGATGGTGAAGGTGCTGCCCTTGCCGGGCGTGCTTTCCAGCGTCAGGGCCCCGCCGGCCTCGCTCAGGATGCGGGCGGAGATGGCAAGGCCGAGGCCGGTGCCGCCGCTGCGCTGGGCGGCGCTGCCGGTCTGCTCGAACTCCTCGAAGATGCGGGCCTGCTCCTCGGCATTCATGCCGGGACCGGTATCGGTGACGCGGATGACGACGGCGCCGCGATCCAGCGTGGTCTCGAGCGAGACGCCGCCGGCATGGGTGAACTTCACGGCATTGCCGACGACATTATAGAGGACCTGGCGCAGGCGGGGCGCATCGTAGAGGAGAAGGCCCGGAACCTCCGGCGAGACGAAGGAGCCGATCTCGATGCCCTTTTCGTGGGCGCGGGGCGAAAGCATCTCGACGACGCTTTCCAGCATCGGGCGCACCGGCTCTTCCGACGGGCGGAGCTGGAAGCGGCCGGCCTCGATGGTGGAGAAATCGAGCAGGTCGTCGACCAGCTGCACGAGGGCATGGCCGGACTGCCGGATGCCGGCGAGGTAGTTCTTCTGTTCGGCCGTCAGCCGCGTCTGGCCGATGAGGTGCGACATGCCGAGGATGCCGGAGAGCGGCGTGCGGATCTCGTGGCTGACGGTGGCGAGCAGGCGGGACTTCGCCGCGCTCGCCTCCTCCGCGCGCTGGCGGGCGCGTTCGCGCTCGCCTTCCGCGCGGCGCTCTTCCGTCACGTCCCGGGCGATGGAATGCACGACGAGCTCGCCCGAGGCGGGATCGCGCACGGTGACGTCGTGCCAGGCGTAGACGCGCTTGCCCAACGGACCGTCCACGTCGACATCGTAGCGATGGGCGGTCGCCTGCGAGCGGAAGGTGAGGCCGAGCGCCTCGCAGGTCTTGCCTTCGACATCGGCGATGCCCGTCAGCGCGCCGAGCACGGCATTGGCCTTGAGGATGCGGCCGTCGAGCGCGCGCATGACGACGATATCGCCGAGCACGTCGTGGATGGCCGAGAGGATCTGCGAGGTCTCGCTGCGCTCCCAGGAGCGGTCGCGCGCGGCTTCCAGGCCTGCCGCCGGGCGGCGCGTCCGGAAGAGGAAGGCGGCCCCCGCGATGCCGGCAAGGCCGAGGCCGACGGCGGCCACGTAGAAACCGGCCGCCACGCCGGTCGCGAGCACCAGCGCTGCCAGCAGCAGGCCCACGCCGGCGATCGCGCTGCGGACCGTCGCCTGGCCTTCCGGTTCGGGCGGCGGCGCCGCCGGCCGCGCATCGACATCGAGGCGATCGCGCGCCGTGTCCGTGCCGGAACGGGTGCGGGCGGAACGACGCGGCGCTTCGGCAAATTCGGCCTTCAGCCGCTTCTGTAGCTTGACGGGTTCGCTCATGACGGTCCGATTAGCACACGGACCGTTCAAATCGGCTTCAGCAAGTCGCTCAAATTTTAGCTTTTCGCGCGGCGCAGCAGCAGGAGCTCGTCAAGGATGACGAGGCCGGCGCCGATGGTGATGAAGCTGTCGGCGAGGTTGAAGACGGCGAAGGACCACGTCTGCGTATAGAAGAGGACGTAATCGATCACGTAGCCGAAGAGCGCCCGGTCGATGAGGTTGCCGAAGGCGCCGGCGATGATGAAGGCATAGCCCGCATGGGCAAGGCCCCTCGCCTTCGGCGTCTGGCGCCAGAGCCAGATGACGAAAGCAACGACGAAGAGCCGGAGCGTCACGATAAACCAGCCCTCCATGCCGGACAGCATGGAGAAGGCGACGCCGTAATTGTAGGTGCGGTAGAGCGCCAGCATCGGCACCACGTGCACGGCCTCCTGGAAGGGAAGCCAGGCCTCGACGGCGAACTTCACCGCCTGGTCGAGGAGCAGCGCGACCAGGATGAAGACGATCACCGGCATCGGCCGCGACATCAGGGGAATGCGTTCGTTCATGGGCGCTCGTCCAGCGTCAGGAGATGGCGGCGCGCCTCGAAGAGCATGACGCCGGTGGCGATGGCGAGATTGAGCGAATCCGCGCGGCCCGCCTGGGGGATGCGGGCGAGCGCGTCCGCCGCGCGGGCAAGCTCTTCCGGCAGGCCGGACTGCTCGTTGCCCATCAGGAGCACGACGGGTTTCCTGCGGTAATCGATCGTGCGGTAGTCGACGGCGCCGGCAAGATGGGTCGCGACGACCGAGACGCCCGCCCCCTTCTTCCATGCAAGGAAGTCGGCCGGGGTGGTCTTGACCAGCGGCACGGCGAAGACCGAACCCATGGTGGCGCGCACCGTCTCCATCGAGAAGGGGTCGGTCGTCTCGCCGATGAGGATGACGCCGCCCGCGCCCGCCGCGTCCGCCGTGCGGATGATCGTGCCGAGATTGCCGGGATCGCGCACGCGGTCGAGCGCGACATAGGTCTCGCCGGCCTTCGGCTTGACGTCCTTGAGACTCGTCCAGCGTTGCCCGAAGATGCCGACGACCATCTGCGGGTTGTCGCGCCGGGTGATCGAGGAAAGCACCTTCTCGCTCACCTCCAGCACCAGCCCGCCGCGCGCCACCGTCTTCGTCGCGACCTGCACGACCTGCGGCTTCTCCTTGACGTTCTTGGCGTAGACCAGCGTCCTGATCTCGAAGCCGAGCTCCAGCGCATCGATGACGAGCTTCAGGCCTTCCGCCATGAAGCTCCTGGTCTCGTCGCGCTCCTTCTTGCTGGAAAGCGCCTTGATGTCCTTGACGATCGGGTTGGAGAGGCTCGTGACCTCCTTCACCTGCCCGACGCGGCGCGTTGCGGAATGGTCGTGGCTCATGCGCTGATCCATCGGCTGAAAAGGGAGGTGGAGAGCGCGCGGCCGGCCGGCCCACCGTCCGGGCCGCTCTCGCGGATGACGAGCTCGCCCGATTCCACCGTGCCGCCGGCCCCGCGCATCGTCTCGCGCATCAGCTCGTGGATGGAATAGAAGCTCGCACGGATCGAATAGGCGGTCAGCACGAGGCCGATGGCCTTCGGCGACAGGATCTCCCGGCAGACATCGAGCATCAGCGGCAGGTGGTCGAAGAGCTGCCAGACCTCGCCGTTCGGGCCGCGGCCGAATTTCGGCGGGTCGGTGAGGATGATGTCGTACTTGCTGGCGCGGCGCTCCTCGCGCTGGATGAACTTCATCGCGTCCTCGCAGATCCAGCGGATCGGCAGCTTCTCCATGCGGCCGAGCGCCTGGTTCTCGCGCGCCCAGCCGATCGCCTTCTTCGAGGCGTCGACATGGGTGACCTCGGCGCCCGCAGCCGCCGCGACGAGCGAGGCGACGCCGGTATAGCCGAAGAGGTTCAGCACCTTGACCGGGCGCCCCGCCGTCTCGACCTTCTCCTGCATCCAGCGCCAGTGGGCGAGCTGTTCCGGAAACACGCCGACATGGCGGAAGGCGGTGAAGCGGCCGTGGAAGTCGACGCCGAGCAGCTGCATCGGCCAGGTCTCGCCGAGCGCGGCCCTGGGGAACTTCCAGCGCCCCATGCCGTCCTCATCCGTGTCGCCGGTGAAGACGGCGTCGGCCTTGTCCCAGAGGGCGGGCAGGCTGCGCTGCCAGAGCGCCTGCGCCTCCGGACGCACGATGCGGTAGGGGCCGTACTGTTCGAGCTTCTCGCCCGCGCCGCTGTCGATCAGGCGGTACTGGTCCGATCCGGCGGTCTCCAGGATCACCGGCACGCGTTCGGCAGGCTTTTCCCCCTCGCGGCGCATCAGGGGGCGGGCGGGTGCCTCGGGCGCCGGACGCGGCTCCCTTCCCGGCGCCGGCGTCTTGGCGACCGGCGCCCTTTGAGCTTGCGCCTTGGGAACCTGCGCCCTCGAAGCCTTCACCCTGGCGGGTGCGGGCGAGCCGCTCTTCGGCCGGCGGTGTCTGTCCTTCACGATCGATCGTCCGTCGTCGGTTGAAACTTGCCGGCAGCGCCGGAAAACGAGCGGTCCCCATACCATCCCTCCCCCACTTGGCAAAGCGCTTTCCGATCTGCGATAAATCGGAACGGTGAGGAGGAACGACCATGGACATGTCCGGCGAAGAACGCATTGCCGCGCCGCGCGACGCCGTCTGGGCGGCGCTCAACGATCCGGAGATCCTCAAGGCCTGCATTCCGGGCTGTCAGTCGCTCGTCATGAAATCGCCGGGCGAGCTGGAGGCGAGCATCAAGGTCAAGATCGGCCTGGTCTCCGCGACCTTCAATGGCGAGGTGAAGCTTTCCAATCTCAATCCGCCGGAGAGCTACACGATCTCCGGCGAGGGCAAGGGCGGCATCGCGGGCTTCGCCAAGGGCGGCGCCGACGTGCGGCTCACCGAGGACGGCGACGAGACCATCCTTGCCTATGACGTGAAGGCGCAGGTCGGCGGCAAGCTCGCCCAGCTCGGCTCCCGCCTCATCGATTCCACGTCGAAGAAGCTGGCGGCCCAGTTCTTCTCGGACCTCGGCGCCAGGCTGAACGGCGGATCCGCCTGATCATCGTCCCGAGGCCGGCACGACGGCCTGCGAGGCGATCGCCTCGGCGCGCGTGCGGTGCTTTTCGGCCTCCGAGTGCCACTTCACCGCCTCGCTCGCCTCGATGCGGGCGCGCTTGCGGTATTTGCCCTGCGTGAACCAGGTGATCAGCGCGCCGAGCACGAGGCCGAAGATCGTCGCGAGGAAAAGATAGACGAAGAAGGGCGCCGTGACGGAGAGCACGCTGTCCTCGGGCCGGAAGGGGTTGAGCGCCAGCGTCACGGATTGCCGGTTCGCCACCGACAGCACGATCAGCACGATGGCGATCGGGATCAGCACGAGGACGTTGACTATTCTCTTGATCATGGCGTCACCTTTCTGGCGCGAGGCGCCGGCAGGGCGCCCCTACCCTGTTTTTCGCAGAACCGCCTCGCACGTTGCGGCGGAACCGCTTCAGTCGTCCTGGTCGGCCTGGCCGGGATTGAGGCGCTCGCGCAGCTCCTTGCCCGTCTTGAAGAACGGGACCCACTTCTCCTCGACGAAGACCGCATCGCCCGTGCGCGGGTTGCGGCCCGAACGGGAAGGGCGGTTCTTGACGGAGAAGGCACCGAAACCGCGCAGCTCGACCCGGTTCCCGGCGGCGAGCGCGTCGGTGATCTCGTCGAGCACCGCGTTGACGATGTTCTCGACATCGCGGTGGTAAAGGTGGGGATTGCGCGCGGCGACAATCTGAACCAGTTCCGACTTGATCACTGTATCCCCCTTAAAAATTCTTGTCTTTTCAATCGCGATCAACCTGCCAAACCGAGACCAGACCGTCAAGAAACAACTTCTCGCCGGCCAGCTTTTCGATCGTCGGTTGAAGGTCGAGCGGCAGACCGAGGACGGAGCGGGCAAATTCGCGCAGGCTGCCGCCGATGAAGGGCAGGCCGGAACGGTTCGGCGCCTCGTAGTCGACGAAGGGCAGGTCGGCGGGCACCTTGCGCTCGTCGAGATAGGCGCGGACCGCCTCCGGCCCGCCGAGCCTGTCGACGAGCCTGGCCGAAAGCGCCTGGCGGCCGGTGAAGATGCTGCCGTCGGCGAGGCGCAGGACCTCGGCGCGGGGCAGCTTGCGGCGTTCCGCGACGAGATCGACGAACCAGTCGTAGCTGTCCATCACCATGGCGCGGATCATCGTCTTGGCCTCCTCGCTCGCCGGATGGAACGGCGAGGGCTCGGCCTTCAACGGCGCGGACTTGATCTCCTCGAGGGACACCCCGATCTTGTCCATCAGATCCTTCATCTGCGGATACTGGAAGAGCACGCCGATCGAGCCGGTGATCGAGCTCTCGCCCGCCACGATCGTGTCCCCGGCGGTCGCGATCATGTAGCCGGCCGAGGCGGCGAGGGTTCGCACGTCCGAAACGACCGGCTTCTTTTCCGCCACCTTGCGCAACGCCTTGAAGATGACCTCGCCGCCGTAGGTGGTGCCGCCGGGCGAGGCGATCGTCACGACGAGCGCCTTTGCCCGGTCGTTGCGGGCGATGCGGTCAAGCCGTTCCAGAAGCTCCGTGTCGTCCTGGATGATGCCCGAGATCTTCACCCTCGCGATGTGATCGCCCGCCCCGCTGCCCCGCCACTGCCAGGCGGCCGCGGCGAAGACGGCGACAAGCGCGATCAGGATGGCCGCAACGCGCCAGAAGGTGAGCTTGCGGCGCAGTTGCCGGCGGTCTGCTATGGTGGATTGGTCCATCTACTGTCCTCGATATTCCGTTCCCCGCACGATTCCCGAAAATATCGTGCGGAGCCTGCACGCCGATGACGGCTTGCAGAAAGCCCTATCGATATGGCATTCCCCGCACAAATGGCAAATCGTCGCCGAAGTTTCTTGGACATCCATTGTTTGTTCAGGAATAATCGCCATATGGGGCCCGTTATGGATACGGCCCGCCATACCCGCGGCGAAGGCCGGAGCTGAAACTCAAGCAGGCAGTATGCTGGACAGCGTGACAGAAGCACCGACGACGGGTGCACAGGGCATGGGCGTTTCCGCCGAGGCTTACCGCCTCGCGACGCGGCATTCCGCGCGCGTGCGCTTCCTGAAGATCGCCCTGCCCGTCGCCGCCCTGATCATCGGCGCGATCTTCGCGATCGTCTCGATCGTGCGCACCTACATCCCTTCCGAGCTCCAGGTCGAAAGCGCCTCCATCGAGGACGGCAAGATCGTGATGCGCAACCCGGCCATCGCCGGGCGCAACGACGACGGCATCAGCTACTCGATGAAGGCCGAGCGGGCGCTCCAGGACATGAAGCATCCCGACGTCATCACGCTGGAGAACATCACGGCGAAAATGCCCGTCAACGAGAAGACGGTCGCGGAGGTGATCGCCAAGACGGGCGTCTACGACCGCGGGCGCAACCTGCTCGACATGCTCGCGCCCTTCACCATCAACCTCAACACGGGCCTCGAGGCGGCGTTCCGTTCCGCCCACCTCGACATCAACGGCGGGACCATGTCGACGGACGAGCCCGTTTCAATCCGTTCGTCCGCCGCATCCATTGTTGCGCAGTCGCTGCGAATGACGGATAAAGGCCGGGTCGTCGTCTTTGAAGGCAAGGTCGTCGTCGACGTCGATCCTGCCGCCATCCGCAACCGAGAAAAGTAAGAGCGCCATGTCCGCCACTCTCTCCGCCCCCGTTCGGGCTGCCAGCCTCTTCGTTCTTGCCGCGGGCTTCGCGCTTGCCGCGGGCCACGCCGGCGCCCAGCAGACGTCGAGCCGAATGAAGGGCATGGAACTGTCGAACGACCAGCCGATCCAGATCCAGAGCGACAAGCTGGAGATCCGCGACCAGGAGAACAAGGCCGAATTCACCGGCAACGTGAAGGTCGTGCAGGGCACGACGACGCTGCAGGCCGGCAAGATGGTCGTCTACTACAAGTCCGGCGGCGGCTCGGTCGCCAGCGGCGATGCCGACATCGAGAAGATCGACGTCTTCGACAAGGTCTACCTGAAATCCGAGACCCAGGAGGCGACGGCCGATACGGGCACCTTCAACCTCGTCGACGAGACGCTGCTCCTGAAGGGCAAGAAGGTCGTGCTTTCGGAGGGCGAGAACGTCTTCGTCGGCTGCCAGCTCCATGTCACCATGCGCACCGGCGAAGCCAAGCTCGACGCCTGCGGCGGACGCGTCATGATCCAGCTCGACCCGAAATCCCGCAAGCAAACGAACTGATATAGCGCCTTCCCCGTGTCTTCCTCCCTGCTCACCCGTCTGACGCGCCGCCAGAAGAAGGCCGCGCAGGAGCCGCAGCGCAGCGTCGATCTCTCGCGCTACGAGGGGACCCTGATCGCCCGCGGGCTGACAAAGACCTACCGCGACCGCCGCGTCGTCAACGGCGTGTCGCTGGTCGTGCGCCGCGGCGAGGCCGTCGGACTGCTCGGGCCCAACGGCGCGGGCAAGACGACCTGTTTCTACATGATCACCGGGCTCGTGCCCGTCGACGAGGGCTCGATCGAGATCAACGGCCACGACGTCACGACGATGCCGATGTACCGCCGCGCGCGCCTCGGCGTCGGCTACCTGCCGCAGGAAGCCTCGATCTTCCGCGGCCTGACGGTGGAGGAGAACATCCGCGCCGTCCTGGAGGTGCACGACAAGGACAGGGCGCGGCGCGAGCAGAAGCTCGACAGCCTGCTTGCCGAATTCTCGATCTCGCACCTCAGGAAGTCGCCGGCCGTCGCGCTCTCGGGCGGTGAACGCCGCCGCCTCGAAATCGCCCGGGCGCTCGCCACCGACCCGACCTTCATGCTGCTCGACGAGCCCTTCGCCGGCGTCGACCCGATCTCGGTCGCAGACATCCAGGCGCTGGTGCGCCACCTCACCTCGCGCGGCATCGGCGTGCTCATCACCGACCATAACGTGCGCGAGACGCTCGGCCTCATCGACCGCGCCTACATCATCCATGCCGGCGAGGTGCTGACCCACGGCCGAGCGAACGACATCGTCAGCAATCCGGACGTTCGCCGCCTCTATCTCGGCGACAATTTCAGCCTTTGAGGCCTGCGGCCGCGATCTTCACCAAGTTTCCGGCCGCGACTTGACCAAACTTCTCAAAAAAGCAATTTTTGGGCCAGTTGGATCCTGTCGCCCCGCCATGACGGCCGAGGGGCGCTTTTCCGGGGAGTAAAGCGTCCGAATGGCACTCGCAGCCAGCCTCTTCCTGCGTCAAAGCCAGTCGCTGGTCATGACCCCGCAGCTCATGCAGTCGATCCAGCTGCTGCAGATGACGCATTTCGAGCTCAACCAGTTCATCGAGCAGGAAGTCGAGAAAAACCCCCTCCTCGAAGTCGCGCCGAACGACGACGGCCGCGGCGCCGACGAGCATTTCCCCGCGGGAGAGGAGCGCGGGCATGCCGAGAATGCGGGCTCCGACGAGGGCTTCCAGCCCGACCTCTACGATTCGGCCACCGCCGGCACCGCGGGCGGCGCAGCCGAAACCTTCGACGGCGGCCTCGACAACGTCTTTCCGGACGACGCCGGCCCGCGCGCCGCGGACGCGCCGGAACTCATCGGCCAGTGGAAGTCCATGCCGGGCGGCGAGGACGGCGGAGGCTACGACCTCGACGACTTCGTGGCGACCCGCAAGACGCTGCGCGACGTGCTGAACGAACAGATCCCCTTCGTCCTCTCCGACCCCGTCGACCGGCTGATCGCCCAGCATCTCGTCGACCAGCTCGACGAGGCCGGCTATCTCCAGGGCAGCACGGCCGAGACGGCGCTGCGCCTCGGCAAGCCCGTCGCCGAGATCGAGCGCGTGCTCTTCCGCCTCCAGGAGCTCGACCCGCCCGGCGTCTTCGCCCGGTCGCTCGGCGAATGCCTCGCGATCCAGCTAAAGGCTCTCGACCGGCTCGATCCGGCCATGGCCGCGCTCATCGACAACCTCGAACTGCTCGCCCGGCGCGACTTCGCCACGCTGAAGAAGCTCTGCGGCGTGGGCGAGGACGACCTGCTCGACATGCTGGCGGAAATCCGCAAGCTCGATCCCAAGCCCGGCACGCGCTACGAGACGGGCGCCTTAGAGGCCGTGGTGCCGGACATCATCGTGCGCGCGGCCCCGGACGGGACCTGGCATGTCGAACTCAACGCCGACACGCTGCCGCGCGTGCTCGTCAACCGCGAATACTATGCCGCCGTTTCCAGCCGCACGAGCCGCGACAGCGAGGACCACGCCTTCCTCAACGAATGCCTGCAGACGGCCAGCTGGCTGGCGCGCAGCCTCGACCAGCGCGCCCGCACCATCATGAAGGTGGCGAGCGAGATCGTGCGCCAGCAGGACGCCTTCCTCATGCACGGCGTCGACCACCTGCGCCCGCTGAACCTGAAGACGGTCGCCGAGGCGATCAAGATGCATGAATCGACGGTGAGCCGCGTCACCTCGAACAAGTACATGCTGACGCCGCGCGGCCTCTTCGAGCTCAAGTACTTCTTCACCGTGTCGATCGGCTCGGCGGAGGGCGGCGATTCCCATTCGGCCGAGAGCGTACGCCACCGCATCCGCACGATGATCGCGCAGGAATCCCCCGACGCGGTGCTCTCGGACGACGACATCGTCGACATCCTGCGCAAGGGCGGGGTCGACCTTGCCCGCCGGACGGTCGCGAAATACCGCGAGGCGATGAACATCCCCTCCTCCGTGCAGCGGCGCCGGGAAAAACGGGCGCTCGCCAAGGCGGCCGGTTCCTGAAACAAAGCCGGGGAAAGCCGCGTTCCACACCTCAAGAAGTTAACAGAGCCTCAATCCCGATTGACTTCGCCGTCGGGAAGGGCTAATGCGCGCCCCAATTCTGAAGAGAAGGCAGCCCGGAATTCCAGACATATTCCCGCTTTTTTGCAGCATGCGGCGCAAAATCCATCGCATGCGTGAAAAGCTTGGAACGTGGGTGAGGTTGGAATAGACTGTTGCGCGCAAATCACGAAAGAGAGGAAACCTCCATGAGTGTGCGTGTATCCGGTAAACATATGGAAATCGGCGAAACTTTCCGTCAGCGCATCGAAGAGCAGGTGGGAGAGGCCGTAACCAAATATTTTGACGGAGGATATTCGAGCCAGGTCACCGTGGAAAAAGCGGGATCGCGGTACAGCGCGGACTGCAAGATCCATCTCGATACGGGCATGGCCTTGCAGGCGAATGGCGAAGCAAACGACCCTCTGGCAGCCTTCCAGGCAGCCTCCGAACGGATCGAGAAGCGCCTGCGCCGGTACAAGCGCAAACTCAAGGCACACCACAACGGCAACGGCCACGACGCCTTTGCGGAAGTGGCCTACACGGTGATGGATTCGGTCCCCGACGAGGACGACGAGCTTCCCGAGGACTACGCGCCGACCATCGTCGCGGAAAGCACGAAGAAACTCAGGACCATGTCCGTCGCAAGCGCCGTCATGGCGCTCGACATGACGGACGAGCCGGTTCTTCTCTTCCGCAGCGCCGGGTCGGAGCAGCTCAATATCGTCTACCGACGCAACGACGGCAATATTGGCTGGATCGACGCAGCCAATATCAAAGGCTGAGTGACGGGAGCGTGGTGCCGGAAACGGCACCACATTTCCTAAGAAACCCTTCACGCAGCGCACGAGGACAAAAGCATGGCATTGGCAGGTTTGCTGCAGCAGAGTGCGATTATTCCGGCGATGAAGGCCAACTCCAAGAAGCAGCTGCTTCAGGAACTGGCGACAAAAGCGGCAAAGATCACCGGGATTCCGGAACGCGAGATCTTCGACGTTATCCTTCAGCGTGAGCGGCTCGGTTCGACCGGCGTCGGCAATGGCATCGCCATTCCGCACGGCAAGCTGAAGGAGCTTTCGCAGATCACCGGCCTCTTCGCACGACTCGAAACCCCCGTGGACTTCGAGGCCCTGGACGACCAGCCGGTCGACCTCGTCTTCCTGCTCCTGGCCCCGGAAGGCGCGGGCGCGGACCACCTCAAGGCTCTCTCGCGCATCGCCCGCGTGCTGCGTGACCCCACGATGGTCGCAAAGCTGCGCGCTTCCGACAATGAGAGCGCGATCTATGCCTGCCTCAGCGAGGAGCACGCGTCCAACGCGGCCTGAGGCGTCCGGCATGAAAAAACCGGCGGTTTGGGAACCGCCGGTCAATGTGTTGAAAACCTCGCCCCGCCCACTGCCGTCATCCTCGGGCTTGACCCGAGGATCCATGCGCCACCCGACGCAGGTGGATGCTCGGGTCAGGCCCGAGCATGACGGAGGAGAGGTTTGCGGCCCTGTTTCAGCAGCCTGACCGGCGGTTCTCGGACCGCCGGTTTTTCTTTATGCGCAAGAACGAGGATCAGGCCTGGGCAGCGCTCGCCTCGCCTGCGGGCGCCTTGGGGCCGCCCTTGGACACGCCGACCATCGCCGGGCGCAGCACGCGCTCGCCGATGACGTAGCCGGCCTGCACGACCTGGACGACCGTGTTGTTGGCGACATCCGTGTTCGGCACCTCGAACATGGCCTGGTGGAAGTTCGGATCGAACTTCTCGCCCATCGGGTCGAGCTTGCGCACGCCGTGGCGTTCCAGGGCGGCGAGCATGGAGCGCTCGGTCATCTCGACGCCTTCGGCCAGTGCCTTCAGGCCCGCATCGCCGCTTTCCAGGGCTTCCGCCGGAATGGCGTCGAGCGCGCGGCGCAGGTTGTCGGATACGGCCAGCATGTCGCGCGCGAAGCCGGCGACGGAGTAGGACTTGGCATCCTTCACGTCGCGCTCGGTGCGGCGGCGCAGGTTGTCCATCTCGGCGGCAAGGCGCAGATACTTATCCTTGAGGTCGGCATTCTCGGCCTTGAGAACCCCGATCGGATCGGGCTCGCCCGGGGCATCCGCCTCAACGGCGGCCTCCTCCGGGGCGGGCGCTTCCACGGCGGCGCTGTTCTCCGCCGCTTCGTCAGGTCCGTGTTTCTTGGTCTCGTCGGTCATGACGTACTCCGAATTGCATTTTGAGGGGTTGCGCCCGATATCGAGCTTTGGTCCTGAAAAATCAAGGGCCGGTGGCCGTATTACGCCCGTTCAGCGCGAAAGCCGCGACATGAGCTGGGCCGTATAATCCACCATGGGCACGATACGGGAATAGTTGAGGCGCGTCGGCCCGATGACGCCGACGGCGCCGACGATCTTCTCCTCGCTGTCGCGGTAGGGCGCGACGATGAGCGAGGAGCCCGAAAGCGAGAAGAGCTTGTTCTCCGAGCCGATGAAGATGCGCACGCCCGGCCCCGCCTCGGCGAGGTTCAGGAGTTCGATCAGGCTGTCCTTCCGCTCCAGGTCGTCGAACAGCATGCGCAGCCGGTCGATGTCCTCGGCGCCGGCAAGCCCTTCCAGCAGGTTCGCCCGGCCGCGCACGATGAGCCGCGTCGGCTTGCCGTCCTCAAGGCCGCCGGACCAGACCGCAAGCCCCCGCTCGACGAGGTCCTGCGAGAGCTTGTCGAGTTCGCGGCTGATCTCGCCGCGCAGCCGCTCCAGCTGCGCGCGCGCCTCGACCAGCGTGTTGCCGGCAAGGTGCGCGTTGAGGAAGTTCGCCGCTTCGGTAAGCTGCGAGCTCGTGACCCCCGCCGGCAGATCGATGATGCGGTTTTCCACCTGGTCATGGTCGCCGACGAGAACGACGAGCGCCTTCGTGGGCTCGAGCCGGATGAACTCGACATGCTTCAGCACGGCGTCGTTTTTCGTGGTGATGACGAGCCCGGCGCCGCGCGACATGCCGGAAAGCGCCTGGCTCGCCTCGTTCATCAGGGTTTCGACGGCGGCATGCTTCTGGCCGTGCGGGCGCACGTGGCGCTCGATCGAGGCGCGGTCCTCCGCCGAAATATTGCCGACCTGCATGAAGGCGTCGACGAAGAAGCGCAGTCCGAGCTGCGTCGGCAGGCGCCCGGCGCTGACATGCGGCGAGTAGATGAGGCCGAGTTCCTCAAGGTCGCTCATGACATTGCGCACGGAGGCGGGCGAGAGCGACATGGGCAGGATGCGCGACAGGTTGCGTGAACCGAGCGGCTCGCCGCTTTCCAAATAGCTTTCCACGATGCGGCGGAAGATTTCGCCCGAACGCTCGTCGAGCGCCGCCTGGCTGTCAGGACCCGGAGACCTCTTCAAAACCATCTTTCTGCTGCAACCCTGTTATCCGTCAGGAATATAGTGATTTCGCGGGACAGCGCAAAACGGATTTTCCGCGTGTCCGGCGCATCGCCATTCCCTCGCTCGGCGAACTGGTCTAAAGCAGCTTCCCAGATACCTCATACAGGAGTTCGCAATGCGGCCGTCCGGCAGAAAAACCGATCAGATGCGCAAGGTTTCCTTCGAGCGCAACGTTTCCAAGCATGCCGAAGGCTCCTGTCTCGTCAAGTTCGGCGACACGCACGTGCTGGTGACGGCGAGCCTCGAGGAGAAGACGCCGCCGTGGCTGCGCAACAGCGGCAAGGGCTGGGTGACGGCGGAATACGGCATGCTGCCGCGCGCCACCGGCGAGCGCATGAAGCGCGAGGCCGCGAGCGGCAAGCAGGGCGGGCGCACGCAGGAGATCCAGCGCCTCATCGGCCGGTCGCTGCGCGCGGTCGTCGATCTCGAAGCCCTCGGCGAACGCCAGATCACCGTCGACTGCGACGTCATCCAGGCGGACGGCGGCACCCGCACGGCATCCATCACCGGCGCCTGGGTGGCGCTGCACGATTGCCTGAAGTGGATGGAGGCGCGCAGCATGATCAAGGTGGAGAAGGTCCTCAAGGACCACGTGGCCGCGATTTCCTGCGGCATCTTCGCCGCCCAGTCGGTCATCGACCTCGACTATCTGGAGGATTCCGCCGCCGAGACGGACGCCAATTTCGTCATGACCGGCTCGGGCGGCATCGTCGAAATCCAGGGCACCGCGGAGGGCAAGCCGTTCACGGAGGAGGAATTCTCCACGCTGCTGGCGCTTGCCCGCAGCGGCATCGCCGAACTCGTCGCCCTGCAGAAGCAGGCGATCGCCTGACGAAAGGTTCCCCATGGCGGCCGCGATCGAAGGCATTCTCGAAACCGCGCTCTATGCGGACGACCTCGACGCGGCGGAGGCCTTCTACGGCGGCATCCTGGAGCTCGAAAGAATCACGCGGCAGGCGAACCGCCATGTCTTCTTCCGCTGCGGCCCCGGCGTCCTCCTGATCTTCAACCCGAAGGAGACCGTCAACCCGCCGCCGCCGGGTGCCTTTCCCGTACCGGTGCACGGGGCGGCCGGGCCTGGCCATGCCTGCTTCCGCGTGCCGGGGCCGGACCTTGATTTCTGGGTGAAAAAGCTCGAAGACGCGGGCATTGCCATCGAAGCGGATTTCCGCTGGCCGAACGGCGCCCGCTCCATCTATTTCCGCGACCCCGCCGGCAACAGCCTCGAATGTGCCGAGCCGGGCCTGTGGAACATCACGTAAGGACCACCATGCGCAAGCTCGACACCAAGACGATCGTCGTCGCCAGCCACAACGCGGGCAAGATCCGCGAGATCGAGGACCTGATCGGCCCCTTCGGCTTCTCCGCGAAATCCGCCGCCGAGCTGAACTTCGAGGAGCCGGACGAGACGGGCACGACCTTCGAGGAGAACGCGACGATCAAGGCGCTCGCCTCCGCCAGGGCCTCGGGGCTTCCCGCCCTTTCGGACGATTCCGGCCTGGTGATCGACGCGCTCGGCGGCGCGCCCGGCGTCTATACGGCGAACTGGGCGGAGAAGGAGGACGGCACGCGCGACTTCGCCATGGCCATGGAGAAGGTGGAAAAAGCGCTCAACGAGAAGAATGCGACCAAGCCCGAGGACCGCACCGCGCGGTTCGTCTCCGTGCTGTGCCTTGCCTGGCCGGACGGCCATACGGAGCTCTTCCGCGGCGAGGTGGAAGGCCATGTCGTCTGGCCGCCGCGCGGGAAGAGGGGCTTCGGCTACGATCCGGTCTTCCAGCCCGAAGGCTACGAGACGACCTTCGGCGAGATGAGCGCGGAAGAAAAGCATGGCTGGAAGCCGGGCGATGCGGCCGCGCTTTCGCACCGCGCCCGCGCCTTCAAGCTCTTCGTCGAAACCTGCCTGAAGGCTTGAAGGCCGATGACGGCGGTGCCCTTCGACATCCGGCCGGGCACGGGAGCGGACATGTTCGATCCCGGCTTCGGCATCTATGTGCACTGGCCGTTCTGTGCCGCCAAATGCCCCTATTGCGACTTCAACAGCCATGTGCGCCACCAGCCGGTCGACCAGCCGCGCTTCGTGCAGGCGTTCCTCCGGGAAATGTCGGCGATGCGCCGGCTGACCGGCCCGCGCAGCGTCACCAGCATCTTCATGGGCGGCGGCACGCCCTCGCTGATGGCGCCGGAGACGGTGGACGCGATCCTTTCCGGCATCGCCCGCCACTGGCACGTGCCGGACGGCATCGAGATCACCATGGAGGCAAACCCTTCCAGCGTCGAGGCCGAGCGTTTCCGCGGCTACCGCGCGGCCGGCGTCAACCGCGTCTCGCTCGGCGTGCAGGCGCTGAACGACCGGGACCTCAAGTTCCTCGGCCGGCTGCATGACGTCGCCGACGCGCTGAAGGCGATCCGTCTTGCGCGCGACATCTTCCCGCGCATGTCCTTCGACCTCATCTATGCCCGCCCGAACCAGACGGTGGCGGACTGGGACCGCGAGCTGAAGGAGGCCGTCTCCTACGCCGTGGACCACCTCTCGCTCTACCAGCTCACCATCGAGGAGGGCACGCCCTTCTACGGCCTTCACAAGGCCGGCAAGCTGGTGGTGCCGGACGGCGAGCAATCCGCCGTGCTCTACGAGGCGACGCAGGAGATCACCGAGCGCGAGGGCATGCCGGCCTACGAGGTCTCCAACCATGCGAGGCCCGGCGCGGAGAGCCGCCACAACCTCACCTACTGGCGCTACGGCGACTATGTCGGCATCGGCCCCGGCGCCCATGGCCGCCTCACCACCGGCGGCGCGAAGATCGCCACCGCGACGGAACGGCGTCCGGAAGGCTGGCTCGGCCTCGTCGAGGCGCAGGGCCACGGCATGGTCGACCAGGAGCTGCTGGAGCGCGAGGCGCAGGCCGACGAGCTGCTGCTGATGGGCCTTCGCCTCAAGGAGGGCGTCGACCTCGCCCGCTGGCAGACCCTTTCCGGCCGCGACCCGGATCCGGACCGCGAACGGTTCCTCATCGAGCACGGCTTCATCGAGCGGATCGGCAATTCGCGGCTGCGCTGTACGCCGGCCGGCATGCTGATCCTCGACGCAGTCGTTGCGGACCTCGCCTGCTGAACGGCCTCAGGCGTCCGAGCCGAGCGGCCGGCGTCTTTCCCTGACGAGGCGCAGGAGCCGGCCGTCGATCGCCGCAAGCCCGACGGCGATCAGCGCCATGCCGGCGAAATGCTTCGGCGCCAGCACCTCGCCCAGCACCAGCGCGCCGAGCAGGATGGCGCTGACGGGAATGAGGAAGGTGACGAGCATCAGGTTCGTCGCCCCCGCCGTCGCCAAGATGCGGAAGAAGATGACATAGGCGAGCGCCGTTGCGAGGAACGCAAGGCCGAAAAGGGCGGCCCAGGCTTCCGGCGACGGCGCGGAAAGCGCCCACGGCCGGTCGATGAGGAGCGCCACCGGCAGCATGAGCAGCGCAGACGCCGTCACCTGCCCGGCGGCCGGCAGCAGGGGCGGCAGACCCATGCTGCGGAAGCGGCGGCCGAAAATGCCGGCGATCGAATAGGAGACGGCGCCGCCGAGCACGGCAAGCTGCGCGAGCACATTGGTGCCGAGATCGCCGAGCGCCGACGGGCCGATCATCAAGGCCACGCCGAGGAAGCCGACAAGCACGCCGGCGAGCCGGCCCCCCGTCATCTTCTCGTCCTCGGTCAGCACATGGGCGACGATCACCGCGAAGAGCGGCGTCGTGGCGTTGAGGATCGAGGCAAGGCCGCTCGCGATATGCGTCTGGCCCCAGACGATCAGCGAGAAGGGGATGATGTTGTTGAGCACGCCCATGCCGAAGAAGGCGAACCAGGCTTCGCGGCTGCGCGGAACCGCATGGCCGGAAAGCCGCACGATGGCCCAAAGCGCAAGGGCCGCCAGCGCCACACGCGCGGTGACGATGGTGAAGGGCGGCAGTTCGCGCACGAGAATGCCGTTGAACAGGAACGATCCGCCCCACAGGAGCGAGAGAGCGATAAGCAGACCCCATTCGACGGGGGACATGGGACGGCTGGCCATGGACGGACCTTTCCGGAAATTTTCTAAACTGATCGGCACGGCCGGGGTGCAGGGCCCCGGCATTCGCGCTATCATTCCGATAATTTCCATCCCGTACAAACGATGATATTTCGCTCCTATCGCGAGGAAAACTAAACCATGAACGGTCGCCTTCCCTCCCTGTCCGGCCTGCGCGCCTTCGAAGCGGCCGCGCGGCATCTGAGCGTCACGCTGGCCGCGGGCGAGCTCAACGTCACGCCGGGCGCCGTCAGCCTGCAGATCCGCGAGCTGGAGCAATCGCTCGGCGTGCGCCTGTTCGAGCGGCGCCCCCGCCAGCTGGCACTGACGGAGAACGGCGAAGGGTACTTCAAGGCCATGCGCTCGGCCTTCCGGATGATGCGCGAGGCAACGGAGGAACTCCTCGCCCGCGCCAAGTCGCCGGCGACGCTCTCGATCAGCTGCACGCCGACCTTCGCCGCCCAATGGCTCGTACCGCGGCTTCCGAAGTTCGAGGAACGCGTGCCCGGCGCCGACATCCGCATCAGCGCCTCCAACCGCCTCGTCGATTTCGCCCGCGACGGGGTCGACATCGCCATCCGCCACGGCTTCGGCCGCTACGAGGGCCTCGTCAGCGAACGGCTGCTCGACGACGACCTCGTGCCCGTCATCGCTCCGGCGCTGCGGGAAAGCCGGCCGCTCGACGAACCCGCCGATCTCGCCAGCCACGTCCTGATCCACGACGTGCACCGGCAGGACTGGCGGCTCTGGCTCGAGGCGATGGGCGTGACCGGCATCGACGCGCTGCGCGGCCCCGTCTTCACCGACAGCAACGGCGCGATCGAAGCGGCGAAGGCCGGCGACGGCGTGGCGCTGGTTCGTCTTTCGCTGGTGGCGCGGGAAATCCAGGAGCGGCGGCTCGTGGCGCCCTTCTCACGCGGCGTCACGACGGGGCTCGCCTATTACATCGTCTATCCGCCCGGCGCACTCGACCGGCCCGCCGTCGCGGCGCTCAGGCAATGGCTGACCGAAGAGGCGCGGGCGGTGCGGGGAAGCTGAGAGCCGGCTGGGCCCGCCGCCTTCAGCCCGAGGTTTCCCCGCGGAGCGGAGGAGCCGGTGGCCCTATTCGTTGATCAGCCGCTTCAGAAGCTCGATCTCGTGGCTGAGCTTGGTGTCGGCCGCGATCATCTCCTCGATCTTGCGCACGGCGTGCAGCACGGTCGTGTGGTCGCGCCCGCCGAAGCGGCGGCCGATCTCCGGGAAGGAGCGCGGCGTCAGCGTCTTCGACAGGTACATGGCGATCTGGCGCGGCTTGACGATGACGCGGGTGCGGCGGTTGGAGACCAGTTCCTGGCGCGAGACGTTGTAATGCTTGGCGACGACGCGCTGGATGTCCTCGATGCGCACCCGGCGCGGCTCGCCGGCAGCGACCAGATGGCCGAGCAGTTCGTCGACGCGCTCGATCGTCAGGTTCGGCTCGAAGGAGCGGCGGAAGAGCAGCTGGTTGAAGGCGCCTTCCAACTCGCGGCCGCTGGCCGTGATGTTGCGTGCGACGTGGCTGAGGATGTCGACCGGGATGTCGAGGGTCTGGTCCTCCTGCTGCGCGGCCGCGAGCCGGCGCTTGAGGATTTCGAGACGCATCTCGTAGTCCGGCGCCTCCATCTCGATGGCGACGCCGCCCTGAAGGCGCGAGCGCACGCGCGGATCAAGCGATTCCAGCTCCCACGGCGCACGGTCGGCGGCGACCACGACCTGCCGCGCGGAATCGAGCAGCATGTTCAGGAGGTGGCAGAACTCGTTCTGGATCGAGTTGCCCTGAAGGAACTGCATGTCGTCGATGACGAGCAGGTCGATATTGCGCAGCGTCTCCTTGAGGGAGAGCGCGTCGTTGTCGCGGATCGCGGTAGCGAAGCGCCACATGAAATATTCGGCCGTGAGATAGACGACGCGCGGGTTTCGGGCGCTCGACAGCGCCGCGATGGCGATCGCCTGGAGCAGGTGCGTCTTGCCGAGGCCGACGCTGGAATGGACGAAGAGCGGGTTGAAGCGGACGGCACCGGCGCCGGCCTCCGCGATCGTGCGGGCGGCCGCCAGGGCGACGCGGTTCGAGGTGCCCTCCACGAAGGCGTCGAACGTATAACGCTGGTCGAGCGGCGAGCCGAAGAGCGGGCCGGACTGGACGCGCGGCTGGGCCGTGGCGGCAATGGAGGCGGCGGCGCTGGCGACGGGCTGCGGACCGCCGGACGGACGGCGCGGCTGGGCCTGCGGGGCGGGCTGCTCGGCGGCGGCCGATTCATCGGCCGCGCTGATACGGACGCCGCGGGTGGCGGTGCGCACCAGGATCTCCACCTTGAGAATCTCCGGATCCTCCTGCTGGAACAGGCTGGTGATGAGATCGAGATAGCGGTTGTTGATCCAGGACTTCAGGAAGGTCGTCGGCACCGAGAGGCGCACGACGCTCTTGGAAACCGAATGGATCTTGAGGCGACCGAACCAGCTCGCGAAAACGTCCGGACCAACCTGCGCCTTCAGGCGCGCACTGACCCGTTCGAAAAGCGCGTCCTGCTTCATGTCGGATGGAACCCCCGCCGCTTCCTGCACCCCTTCTTGCGGGAGCGCCTGTCGTGCATTTTCCCCGTTTGCGAATGCACCAGCCGTTCTGGCCGTATTCATCTGCATCTTGCCGCCTTTCATGCTTCTTCGCCACGTCGGCATTCCTGCCGGCGCCTTTCATGTTTGCCATCACCCGGCCGTGCCGAGCCATAGCCCGGTCCGGGATCTGGTGCCCCGACCGCACCGGCCCCCTACCTCCGGCGCAATCCCTGTTTCTCAAACACAATTCGGTTCCGCTCGATCCGGCATCATGCCCGATCCCGCATTCCCGCCTGTGAACCTCGCCGCCCGCTCCCTCGTTAGAGCGCCCGGCAGGCATGCCCTCATCATCCGGCCGTCCTCGCGGCCAAACCGGCGCAACCGAAGGTCACAAAAAGCCTTTACCAGGGTGCCGGAAGCATCTGGAGCAAGCTTTGCCAGTTTGATGATTTTACGAAGCGGAGCCGCTCCGTTACAGGGGACAAACAACCGCCGCTTCTGCCCTGAAAGACAGTCATTCGGCGATCATTTAAGGCTTGTGTCCGCGCCCCCTGTGGAAAGCATTTAGGCAGGATCAGGCATCAAGATCAATCACGAATTTTACGCAAAATTAAGGGGCGGGCGTTGACTCGCAAGCCCGTTCCTGACTCGGAATCACCCCCGGAAGGAGAATCCATTACGAATCAATGGCTTTGTTTTCAGGCCGCTTTCGGAAGCCCCCGAAAACGAAAAAAATAAAAATTCGCTTGACTCAAATTGCTGTCAAACTCTCGCAACGAAAGGGGCGAACGGCGGGGATAACCTCCCGCAAGCAACTGAATTTAAATGATTTTTCTCGTCACTCTTTTGACACGATCAAGCCTTGCGCATTAACCATGGCGGGGCGGAAAAACAAAGAAAAAGCCCGGCGCAAGCACCGGGCTTTTTCTAATATTGCATAGCTCGATGGCGATCAGGCCGACATCGTCTTCACGCGGTTCGCCAGACGCGAAACCTTGCGGGATGCCGTGTTGGAATGAAGGACGCCCTTCGTGGCAGCGCGCATCAGTTCCGGCTGGGCAGCCTTCAGAGCGGCAGCGGCCTGAGCCTGGTCGCCGGATGCGATCGCCTCTTCGACCTTGCGGATGAAGTTGCGGACGCGCGAGCGGCGCGACTTGTTGACTGCGGTGCGCGCGGCGATCTTACGGGTCGCCTTCTTTGCCGAGGTTGTATTGGCCATCGATGCCTCTCTTCAGAAATCTGACACAAACTCCGCCCTCGCCGTGCCGGGTCACTGCGACCTGTCATCCAAGCAATTCGGGAGCAATATCGGAAAACCCTGGAGTTCGGCTTTCCAAACTGTGGGCGGCGTATAGCCGGAAACCGCGATGGCGTCAACGCGGATTCTGCAAGAAACGCCGAACGCCGGAATCACCGGTTGCGGAAGGCGGGCTTGCGCTTTTCGATGAAGGCCGCCATGCCCTCCTTCTGGTCTTCGGTCGCAAAGAGCGCATGGAACAGCCTGCGCTCGGCCCGCATGCCTTCCGACAGCACCGTCTCATGGGCACGGCCCACCGCCTCCTTGGCCATCATGGTCGCGGGCATGGAGTGGCTGGCGATCTTCTCGGCCGCGGCGAGCGCCTCCTCGAGGAGCCTTTCCGGTGCCACCACGCGGGCGACGAGGCCGGAACGTTCGGCCTCCGCCGCGTCCATCATCCGGCCGGTGAGGATGAGGTCCATCGCCTTCGACTTGCCGATGGCGCGCGTGAGGCGCTGCGTGCCGCCCATGCCAGGAATGATGCCGAGCGTGATTTCAGGCTGGCCGAACTTCGCCGTCTCCGACGCGATGATGAAATCGCACATCATCGCGAGCTCGCAGCCGCCGCCGAGCGCAAAGCCGCTGACGGCGGCGATCAACGGCTTGCGGAAGGCGGCGACGTCGTCCCAGCCGGCGGCAAGGTCCTCCACCGCGGCCTCGGCGAAACCGTATGGCTGCATCTCCTTGATGTCCGCCCCGGCGGCAAAAGCCTTCTCCGAGCCGGTGACGACGACCGCGCCGATGCCGGCATCCGCCTCGAAGGAGGCGAGCACGTCCTTCAGCTCGTCGAGCAGCCGGCGGTTGAGCGCGTTCAGCGCCTGCGGCCGGTTGAGCGTGACGAGGCCGACGCGCCCGCGCGTCTCCACCAGCAGGGTTTCATAGGCAGCTTCGGGGGCCATGTATCTCTCCTCGTTCCCGTTACGCGATGCCGTGCGCAAGGCGCTGCGCACATTCCAGGCATCACTCTATTTCTGGCAGACGGCGCAATGGAAGGTCGACCGGCCGGACTGCACGATGCGGCCGATGATGCCCGTGCAGCCGGGCGTGCGGCAAGGCTCCTTCTCGCGGTCATAGACGGAGAAGGAATGCTGGAAGTAACCGAGCGAACCGTCGGCGCGGATATGGTCGCGCAGCGTCGAGCCGCCGGCCTCGATCGCGTCGGCGATCACCTGGCGGATCGCCTGCGTGAGCGCGACGAGCTCCTTCTTCGGCTTGCCCGCCGCCGTCACCAGCGAGCCGGCCAGCCGCTCGGGCGAAAGATGCGCGCGCCAGAGCGCCTCGCACACATAGATGTTGCCGAGGCCGGCGATGTTCTTCTGGTCGAGCAGCGCCGCCTTCAGCGGCGCCTGGCGCCCGCGGAACCTTGCCGCGATGTAGTCGGCATCGAGCGCGTTGCCGGTCGGCTCGGCGCCGAGATCGCGGAAGAAGGCGTGGCCGGCAAGGTTCTCTCGGCGCGCAAGGTCCATGAAGCCGAAGCGGCGCGGATCGTTGTAGACGACGCGGCGCTCCCCCTCTGCCGTCTCCAGATGGAGGACGACGTGGTCATGGCGCGCGTCCTTGCTGCGCGGGATGTGGAAATCGCCGGGCGTGCGGGCGTCGAGGCCGGCCCCCTCCACCCGGAAGGAGCCGGACATGCCGAGATGGGCGATCACCACATCGCCGCCGTCGAGGTCGATCAGCAGGTACTTGGCGCGCCGGCCGAGCGAAACGACGCGGCGTCCGGAGAGCGCCTCGGAAAAGGACGGCGGGAACGGAAAGCGCAGGTCCGGACGGCGCAATTCCGCGCGGCGGATGAGCGCCCCCTCCATGACGGGCGCGAGCCCGCGCCGCACCGTTTCCACTTCCGGCAGTTCCGGCATGCTTGCCTCCTTGAAGCCGATTCAGCCTTGGGCGCATTTGCCGCGGTCCGGCATTTCCCTATCGGCAATCTATGTCCTATATACCCGGCGAAGCGCGGGTCGCGGTGTTCAGATAGCGCGCCCGACGCCAATTCGCTATGGTCTTGCGGCAATCCGCCCGCAAGACCTGCCATGGAGACGACGATGACGGAACAGCGCACATCCGCAGACGGCGGCATGGAGACCTCCTACGGCTTCCGCGAGGTGCGGGAGGGCGAGAAGCAGGCGCTCGTCAACGACGTCTTCCACAAGGTCGCCAAGCGCTACGACATCATGAACGACGTCATGTCCGCCGGCCTGCACCGGGCCTGGAAGGACGCGATGATCGCGAGCTTCAACCCGCGCAAGGATCCTTCCTACAAGGTGCTGGACGTTGCCGGCGGCACCGGCGACATTGCCTTCCGCATCGTGGAGGCGTCCGGCCGCCTGGCGCATGCGACGGTGCTCGACATCAACGGCTCCATGCTTTCCGTCGGCGCCGACCGCGCGGCGAAGAAGGGCTTTTCGGCCAATCTCGACTTCGTCGAGGCCAATGCCGAGGCGCTGCCCTTCGAGGCCGGCAGCTTCGACGCCTACACGATCGCCTTCGGCATCCGCAACGTGCCGCGCATCGACGTCGCGCTGTCGGAGGCCCATCGCGTGCTGAAGCGCGGCGGGCGGCTGCTCGTCCTAGAATTTTCCGAGGTGGAGATGCCGCTGCTCGACAGGTTCTACGACGCCTGGTCGTTCAAGGCGATCCCGCAGTTCGGCAAGATGATCACCGGCGATGCGGAGCCCTACCAGTATCTCGTGGAATCGATCCGCAAGTTCCCCAACCAGGAGGATTTTGCGGCGATGATCCGCAAGGCCGGCTTCTCGCGCGTCACCTACACCAGCTATACCGGCGGCATCGCGGCGCTGCATTCGGGCTGGAAGCTGTGAGCATGGCCCTTTTCCTCTCCAAGGACAGCCTTTCCGCATGAGCGTTGTCGGCGCCTATCTCCGCCTCGCCCGCGTGGGCTGGATCCTCGTGCGCGAGGGGGTCGTTTCGGCGCTGCCGACCGAGGGCATGCCGCCGCTCGCCCGCACGGCCCATGCCTTTGCTGGCCTCTTCGAACGCCGCCGCGCCGCGCGGGAGGACCGCAGCTACCGCTTCGCCCGCGCCATCGAACGCCTCGGCCCCTCCTATGTGAAGATGGGCCAGTTCCTCGCCACACGCCCGGATGTCGTCGGCGCCGAGATCGCCGTCGACCTTTCGGCGCTCCAGGACCGCATGGCGACCTTTCCGCGCGAGGAGGCGATCGCCACGGTGGAGGGCTCGCTCGGCCGGCCGCTCGGCGAGCTCTATACCAGCTTCGACGACCCGATCGCCGCCGCCTCCATCGCGCAGGTCCATCCCGCGACCGTGCGGGATGCGAACGGCGAGCGGCGGGTTGCCGTGAAAGTCATCCGGCCCGGCGTGCGGCAGCGCTTCGCCCACGACCTCGAAGCCATGTACGCGGCCTCGCGCCTTCAGGAAAGGATCCTGCCCAACACGCGGCGGCTGAAGCCGGTGGAGGTGACGCGCACGCTGGAGCAGACGACGAAAGTGGAAATGGACCTTCGCCTGGAGGCCGCCGCCCTTTCCGAACTGGAGGAGAACACCAGGGACGATCCCGGCTTCCGCGTGCCGAAGGTCGACTGGGAGCGCACGGGGCGCGACGTCGTCACCATGGAGTGGATCGACGGCATCAAGATGTCGGATGTCGAAGGCCTGCGCGCCGCCGGCCACGACCTCGACAGGCTCGCCGACACGCTGATCCAGTCCTTCCTGCGCCACACGCTGCGCGACGGCTTCTTCCATGCCGACATGCACCAGGGCAACCTCTTCGTCGACCCGCAAGGGGTAATCGTCGCCGTCGACATGGGCATCGTCGGACGCCTCGGCAAGAAGGAGCGCCGCTTCCTCGCCGAGATCCTCTACGGCTTCATCACCCGCGACTACCAGCGCGTCGCCGACGTGCATTTCGAGGCGGGCTACGTGCCCTCGCACCACGACACGGCGAGCTTCGCCCAGGCGATCCGCGCGATCGGCGAACCGATCCACGGCCAGCCGGCCGAGACGATCTCCATGGCCAAGCTGCTCACCCTGCTCTTCGAGGTGACGGACCTCTTCGACATGGAGACCCGCACCGAGCTCGTCATGCTGCAGAAGACCATGGTGGTGGTGGAGGGCGTGTCGCGCACGCTGAACCCGCGCTTCAACATGTGGAAGGCCTCCGAGGGCGTCGTCGGCGGCTGGATCCGAGACAATCTCGGGCCCAGGCGGCTGCTGACGGACCTGCGCGACGGCGCCCATGCCGCCCTGCGGCTCGCCGAGGCGGCGCCGGAAATCGCCGCCAAGGCGGAGAAGTTCTCGCAGGATCTCACCGCGATGGCCGAAAAGGGCCTGCGCTTCGATGCGGAAACCGCCGAGGCGATCGGCCGCTCGGAGGCCCGCCACAGCCGATCCGGCCGCCTGGCGCTCTGGATCATCGCGGCGACGCTCGTCTATATCGCCTGGAAGCTGACCTGACCCGGCGCGCCGCTTGACCGGCGCCCGCCGGGCGCTAGTCTCCTTCCATGACCGAAAAGCCGCTGCACGCCGCCGAACCGCAATCCTTCCTCGAACGGGCGCGCCGGCAGTTGCGCGGGCTCTATTTCGGGCGCGACCGCGAGGCGGTCCGCTTCCAGGCCGCGATGCTGCTGGTCGATATCGCGATACTGGTCTTCTTCATCGCCGGCCCCTATCTGCGCACGGGGCCCGCCTATATCATCGTCGACTACGCGATCGCCGCCATCATCGCCTGCGAGCTCGGCGCGCGGGCCCTGATCGCCCCGAACCTGCGCTACTGGGCGATGCGGCCGATGACCTGGGTGGACATCGTCATCCTCGGCACGCTCCTGTTCCCGAACCAGCTGCACAACTTCGCCTTCCTCCGCGTCCTGCGCATCTGGGCGATCAGCCAGAGCAAGCTCGTGACGCTGACGCTCCGCCGCACGGGTCACGGCGACAAGGAAGACGTCATCCAGGCCTGCGTGAACTTCCTCGTCTTCCTCTTCCTCATCGCCGGCTTCGTCTACAGCAACTTCTTCTACGGCGCGAAGGGCTTCGAGGGTTTCGTCGATGCGCTCTACTTCTCGGTCGCGACCGTCACCACCACCGGCTTCGGCGACATCACGCTGCCCGGCACGCTCGGCAAGCTCACCTCCATCGTCACCATGATCGTCGGCATCTCGCTCTTCGTGCGCCTCGCGCAGGCGATCGTGCGGCCCTACAAGGTCACCTTTCCCTGCCCGCAATGCGGCCTGTCGCGCCACGAGGCGGACGCGGTGCACTGCAAGGCCTGCGGCCATGTGCTGAACATTCCCGACGAGGGCACCTGATCCGCCCGGCCCTGAAACGGCTTGGAAAAGCGCTTTCAAAGGGATAGGAGAAACTGGCGCCGACCATGCGCCTCACGAGCCCGGGACCCGCCATGCCGCTTGCAGGAAAACGCATCCTCCTCGTCATCTCCGGCGGCATCGCCGCCTACAAAAGCCTGGACCTCATCCGCCGGCTGCGCGAGCGGGGCGCGGAGGTGCGGCCCGTCATGACGGCCGGGGCGCGGGAATTCGTGACGCCGCTCGCCGTCGGCGCGCTCTCGGCGGGCCATGTCTATACGGACCTCTTCTCCCGCGAGGACGAGCAGGATGTCGGCCACATAAGGCTGGCGCGCGACTGCGACCTCGTCGTCGTCGCTCCCGCCACCGCCGACCTGATGGCGAAGATGGCGCACGGCCTTGCCGACGACCTCGCCTCGACCGTGCTCCTCGCCACCGACCGTCCGGTGCTGCTGGCGCCCGCCATGAACCCGAAGATGTGGGCGCATCCGGCGACGCGCCGCAATGTCGAGACCTTGCGCAGGGACGGCCTTTCCTTCGTCGGCCCCAATGCCGGCGAGATGGCCGAGGGCGGCGAGGCGGGCCTCGGCCGCATGGCGGAGCCGCTCGAAATCGTCGCGGCGGCGGAAGGCCTACTCGACGGCGGGCAAAGGCCGCTTGCCGGCCGCAGGGCCATCGTCACCTCCGGCCCGACCCACGAGCCGATCGACCCGGTGCGCTACATCGCCAACCGCTCTTCGGGCCGGCAGGGCCATGCCATCGCCGCGGCCCTCGCCCGGCTCGGCGCCGACGTGACGCTCGTCTCCGGCCCCGTCGCGCTGCCCGACCCGCCGGGGGTCCGGGTCGTCAGGGTGGAACGGGCGGAGGAGATGCTTCGAGCCGTGCTCGCCGCGCTGCCGGCGGACATCGCGGTCATGGTCGCCGCCGTCGCCGACTGGCACGTCGCGGCGCCGGGCGCGGAGAAAATCAAGAAGCAGCCGGGCAAGGGCCCGCCACCGCTCATGCTGGCGGAGAACCCGGACATCCTGAAGACCGTCGGCCACCACGAGCAGCGCCCGAAGGTCGTCGTCGGCTTCGCCGCCGAGACGCAGGATGTCGAGAAGAACGGCCGCGTGAAGCTTGAGAAGAAGGGCGCGGACCTCATCGTCGCCAACGACGTCTCGCCGCAGACCGGCATCATGGGCGGCACGCGCAACAGCGTGAAGCTGATCACCGCCGCGGGCGTGGAGGAATGGCCGGACCTTTCGAAGGACGACGTCGCCCGCCGTCTTGCCGACTGGATCGCCGGGCGTCTTACTTGACGAGGGCGAGCTTCGTTTCCATCGCGCCGGCCGGGCGGCCGGCAGGCGAGAAGATGCGCACGTCCACGCCGTTTTCCCCGAGCACGACCGCGCTGCCGTCCGGGATCTCCACCCAGGCTTCCGTATCGTCGTTCAGCGGCTCGGAGACGAGGCAGTAGCCGCCGGTCGCGCCCATCGGCGCGGCATAGAGCGTCGGGGCGGCATAGTCCGTCGCATAGCGCACGGCATAGAGCTCGGCGCCATCGGAGAAGGCGGCGGTGAAGCGCACGAGCACGCGGCGCTCCAGATGCGCGGCAAGGCGCTCGACGAAGGCGATCGTCTCGGCCATGGCGCCGAGCGGATCGCGCGCAAGGCCGAATTGCAGCGCCAGCAGGAAAAGCAGCTCGGAATCCGTCGAGCCGGTGCGGGCATGGTAGAGGTCGTTGTCGAGCATCGTTTCGAGCGGCCGGCGCAGATGCTCGAAATCGGCGATCTGGCCGTTGTGCATGAAGGACCAGATGCCGTTGACGAAGGGATGGCAATTGTCGCGTCGCGTGCCGCCGCCCGTCGCGGCGCGCACATGGGCGAGGAAGAGCGGCGAACGGACCTGCCGGGCGATGCTCCTCAGGTTGCAATCGGACCAGGCGGGCAGGATGTCGCGGTAGCGTCCGGGCTCCGGCCGCTCGCCGTACCAGGCGATGCCGAAGCCGTCGCCGTTGGTGGCCGTCTTGGCGCGGGTGGCGCAGTGGGATTGCTCGATCAGCGAATGGGCGGGCGAGGAGACGATCTCCTCGAGATAAAGCGGCTCCCCGCGGTAGGCTGCCCAACGGCACATGACGCAATTCTCGCTTTCGAAGACCGGCGCGAACCGGCGTTAAACACAGATTAACCATGGCACTGCCCGGATTTTCAACGCAAATGGGTAAAAATGCGTTAAAGAATGTAAACGGGCGGAAACCATGCGTGTCATTTTGGCGACATCGAAGAACGCGGGCAGTTTCCAGCGGAACAGGGAATTTTCCATCGTGCGTTGACGGGCTGGCATCAACACCTATCCTTATCTGCGCGCCATGGAGGACGGCAGGCATGCGGATCGACGGCCAATGCCATTGCGGCTTCGTGACCTACGAGGCCGAGATAGACCCGGACCAGGTCTCGATCTGTCATTGCACGGACTGCCAGCGCCTGACGGGCTCGCCCTACCGCGTCACGGCGAGCGTGCCGCGCACGGCCGTGCGCCTTACCGGCAACCCGCCGAAGCTCTACACCAAGACCGCCGACAGCGGCCGCAGCCGCCTGCAGTATTTCTGCCCCGAATGCGGCTCGCCGCTCTTCACCACCGGCACCGGCGCGGATGCCGAAACCTGGGGCATCCGCTGGGGCAGCATCAGCCAGCGGGCCGCGCTGAGGCCGACGCGCCAGATCTGGTGCCGTTCCGCCGTGGACTGGTTCGGCGAGACGGCCGCGCTGCCCGGCGCGCCGAGGGACTGAGCCATGGCGAGCGGACACTTCCGGATCTTCCGGATCTTCCGGACGGGCATCGACGGCATCGAGGCCGTCCTCGCGGATAGCCGCCACACATTCGCGCGCCACAGCCATGACGTCTACGGCATCGGCGTCGTGGAGCGCGGCGCGCAGAAGTCGGCGAGCGGCCGGGGCATGGTGGAGGCCGAAGCCGGCAACACGATCACCGTCAATCCCGGCGAGGTGCACGACGGGGCACCGCTCGGCGATGCGCCGCGCGCCTGGCGCATGCTCTACATCCGGCAGGCCATCGTCGCGGCCGCGGTGGAGGACATTTTCGACGGCCGGCCGCGCGAGGAATTTCATGCACCGGTGCTGGAGGACGGGCGCATTGCCGGGCTCGTCTCGGCCGCCCTTGCCGCGCTGTTGGACGATCATGCCGCCTCCATCGCCGGGGAGGAGCGGCTCCTTCTCTTGCTTTCCGCGGCCCTGCGGGAGCAGCCGCCACGGCCGGAGGGCGCCGCGGCGCCGGCCGTCGCCCGCGCCCGCGACCGGCTCGATGCCGATCCGGCCTCGCTGGTGACGCTCGAGGACCTTGCCGCCGATTGCGGGCTCGGCCGCTTCCGGCTGGTGCGCGACTTCGCCCGCGTCACGGGCCTTACGCCCCATGCCTACCTCATTCAGCGGCGGGTCGAACTCGCCCGCCAGTTGATCGCCGCGGGCACGCCGCTTGCCGAGGCGGCGATTACGGCCGGCTTTGCCGACCAGAGCCACATGACGCGCAACTTCACGCGCCGCTACGGCTATACGCCGGGCGCCTATCTCGCCGCCCTCGCCTGACCTGCAATTTCGTTCAAGACCCGTGAGGGCCTTCCGGTGTCTCCTGCCGCTTCCCCAGCGGCATGGAGCCCCACATGACCTACGAATTCCTCATCACCTCGCTCGTCGTCATCCTGCTTCCGGGCACCGGCGTGATCTACACGCTGGCGCTCGGCATCGGCGGCGGCTTTCGCGCAGGCCTCCTCGCCGCCTTCGGCTGCACGCTCGGCATCGTCCCGCACATCCTCGCCAGCGTCGTCGGCCTTGCCGCCCTGCTGCATGCCAGCGCGCTCGCCTTCGAGGTGCTGCGCTATATCGGCGTCGCCTACCTCCTCTTCATCGCCTGGAGCCTCGTGAAGGAGAGCAAGGCGCTGGACCTGCGGGCGGAGCAGGCGCCGGCCGGAAAGGCCTTCCGCATCGTGCGCAAGGGCGTCCTCACCAATATCCTGAACCCGAAACTGTCGCTGTTCTTCCTCGCCTTCCTGCCGCAGTTCGTTCCCGCCAGCGCGCCCGGCGCCACGGCGCAGATGCTGTTCCTCGGCGGCGTCTTCATGCTGCTCACCTTCCTCGTCTTCGCCCTCTACGCGGCGCTCGCCGCAGGCCTGCGCCGGCAGGTGCTGAGCCGGCCGAAGATCATGGTCTGGATGCAGCGCAGCTTCGCCGCCGCCCTCGGCCTCATGGGCCTGCGGCTCGCGCTGGCGGACCGCTGACGGTCAGGTCCAGAGCGCGTGAAAATGATGGAGCGGCCCATGGCCCGATCCGACGGCGAGCGCATCCGAACCGCGCACGGCGGCGGCGATGAAGCTCTTCGCCGCCGCCACCGCATCGGCAAGGGACCGCCCCTTGCCGAGCTCGGCGGCGATGGCGCTCGACAGCGAGCAGCCGGTGCCGTGCGTGTTGCGCGTCAGAATGCGCACCCCCTCGAACCAGCGCGAGCCTTCCGGCGTCGCCAGCACATCCGGGCTTTCGCCGCCCGCAAGATGCCCGCCCTTCAGGAGCACCGCCCGCGGGCCGAGCGCGAGCAGCTTCCTGGCCTGGTCTTCCATGGCCGCCCGGTCGGCCGCCTCCGGCTCGCCCAGCAGGGCGGCCGCCTCCGGCAGGTTCGGCGTCAATACGGCGGCGAGCGGCAGCAGCCGGCGCGTCAGGGCCTCGACGGCCTCCGGCGCGAGCAGCGAGGCGCCGCCCTTGGCGACCATCACCGGATCGAGCACGACGGGCACGCCGCGGCGCGGCGACAGCGCGTCGGCCACGGCCCCGGCGATCTCCGCCGAGGCGATCATGCCGATCTTCACCGCGTCGACGCGCACATCGGCGAAGACGTCCGCGATCTGCGCCGCGACGAAGGCGGGCGGCACGAGGTGCACGCCGGACACCCCTTGCGTGTTCTGCGCCGTCAGCGCCGTCAGCGCGGCCATGCCGTAGGTGCCGCAGGCGGCAAAGGTCTTCAGGTCGGCCTGGATGCCGGCGCCGCCCGAGGGATCGGAGCCTGCGATTGAGAGAATGTTTGCGATCGTGCCAGCCATCTTGCCTCCCATCGACGGCGGAGGCGGCCTGCGGGCAACCGCGATGCGGCACCCGAGCGACTCCCTCCGCCGGCATGATCCGGTTCAGGTTCAAAGGGTGCTTCTCAGCCCGCCTTGCGGCGGACGCCCCTGTCTCGGCAATGCTTTTCGCAAATGGAGAGACGCCTGTCACCATGAAAGTGACAGGCGCGGGTTACGCCTTGGTGACGTGGTACTCCTTGATGGCGACCATCTTGATGGCCGGATAGCGTTCAGCCTCGTAGCGCAGCGAAAAGGCGTCCTGCGCCAGGAACACCGGATCGCCGTCGAGATCGCGGGCGATATCGCCGCGGCGCTGGGTGACGAACTTGTCCAGTTCGCCCGGGCTGTCGGAGGAAATCCAGCGGCAGACGGAAAAGCGCGACATCTCGAAGGAGACCGGCAGGCCGTATTCCGCCGAAAGGCGCTCCTTCAGGACGTCGAGCTGGAGCGCGCCGACCACGCCGACGATGGCCGGCGAGCCGTCCTCCGGCGAGAAGAGCTGCACGACGCCCTCCTCCGCCATCTGCTGGAGCGCTTCCTTCAGCTTCTTCGCCTTCATGGCGTCTTCCAGCCGCACGCGGCGCAGGATCTCCGGCGCGAAGTTCGGCACGCCCTCGAAGACCAGCGCCTCGCCTTCCGTCAGCGTGTCGCCGATCCTCAGCGTTCCGTGGTTCGGAATGCCGACCACGTCGCCGGCATAGGCCGTATCGGCAAGCTGGCGCTGCGAGGCGAAGAAGAACTGCGGCGCCGACAGGCCGATCGTCTTGCCCGTGCGGGCAAGGCGCACCTTCATGCCGCGCTCCAGCATGCCCGAGCAGACGCGGGCGAAAGCGATGCGGTCGCGGTGGTTCGGGTCCATGTTCGCCTGGATCTTGAAGACGAAGGCCGTCATCCTGTCTTCCGAGGCATGCACCGTGCGCACGTCCGCCACCTGGTCGCGCGGCGGCGGCGCGAAGGCCCCGAGCGCGTTGATGAGGTCGCGCACGCCGAAATTGCGGAGCGCCGAGCCGAAGAAGACCGGCGTCATATGCCCTTCGAGGAAGGCCTCTCGGTCGAACGGGCGGCAGGCCTCGCGGGCAAGCTCCATCTCGTCGACGAAGGCCTGGCGCTCGTTTTCCGGCAGGTGCTTGGCAACCTCGTCGGCATCGTCGATCCTCGTCGGCTGGACCTGCGTATCAGAGCCGCGGAAGGTGCGGTCGGCGAGGTGGTAGGAGCCGCAGAAGGTCTTCGAGCGACCGACGGGCCAGGTCACCGGGGCGGTGTCGAGCGCGAGCTTTTCCTCCACTTCGTCCAAAATTTCGAACGGATCGCGGCTCTCGCGGTCCATCTTGTTGACGAAGGTGATGATCGGGATGTCGCGCAGGCGGCAGACCTCGAAGAGCTTCAGCGTGCGCGGCTCGATGCCCTTCGCCGCGTCGATGACCATGACGGCGGCGTCCACCGCGGTCAGCGTGCGGTAGGTATCGTCCGCGAAGTCCTCGTGGCCGGGCGTGTCGAGGATGTTGAAGACGTTGCCGTCATATTCGAAGGTCATCACGGAGGTGACGACCGAGATGCCGCGCTCGCGCTCGATCTTCATCCAGTCCGAGCGGGTCTGGATGCGGTCCTTCTTCGCCTTCACCTCGCCGGCAAGCTGGATGGCGCCGCCGAAGAGAAGGAGTTTTTCCGTGAGGGTGGTTTTACCGGCGTCCGGGTGCGCGATGATCGCGAAGGTGCGGCGGCGGGAGACCGCCTCGGCAAGGGTTTCGGCCATTTTCAAGCAATATCCTGTGGGTTGCCGCGGTCTTTACAGGCTCCGCCGGCAAAGCGCAATTGACGAGGCGAACGACACGCCGGCTTATTGGGCGCATGAACGCGCACGCCCCCGCCCAGCCCACGCTCCGCCTCGTCCGCCTGCCGCACGGCGCGGGCATCGCGCTGCCCGCCTACGAGACATCCGGCGCCGCCGGCATGGACCTGCGCGCCGCCGTCGAGGCGGACGCTCCGCTGACACTCCAACCCGGAAAGCGGGCGCTCGTGCCGACCGGCTTCGTCCTCGAGATTCCGCACGGCTACGAAGGCCAGGTGCGCCCGCGCTCGGGCCTCGCCTTCAAGCACGGCATCACCTGCCTCAACACGCCGGGCACCGTCGACAGCGACTATCGCGGCGAGGTGAAGGTCCTGCTCATAAACCTCGGCGAGGAACCCTTCGTGATCGAGCGCGGCATGCGCATCGCCCAGATGGTGATCGCGCCCGTCACGCAGGTCGCCGTGCGCGAGGCGACGGAAGCGAGCGAGACCGCCCGCGGCGCCGGCGGCTTCGGCTCCACCGGCGTGCGCTAGGGGCATGCCCGCCCCGCAACGTGACCCGCGGCCATTGCCGGAAAACGCCGGGGGCGGTAAAAGAGGCCATCCAAGGAGCTCTCCATGACCCTCGCCGTCCTGATCGCCTATTGCGGCGCGCTGTTCATCGCCGCCGTCATTCCGGGTCCCGGCATCACGGCGATCGTCGCCCGCGCGCTCGGCTCCGGCTTCCGGCCGACCTTCTTCATGGGGCTCGGGCTCATCCTCGGCGACATGATCTACCTGACCGCGGTCATCCTCGGGCTTGCCTTCATCGCGCAGACCTTCACCACCACCTTCATGCTGATCAAGATCGCCGGGGCGCTCTATCTCGGCTACATCGCCTGGAAGCTCTGGACCACCGGCCTCCTGCCGCAGGACATCGAGGCACGGCGCTCGACCGGCATGACCATGTCCTTCCTCTCCGGGCTGTTCGTGACGCTCGGCAATCCGAAGACCATGCTCTTCTATGTCGCGCTCGTGCCGACGCTGGTCGATCTCAACGCGATCGGCCTGAAGGACTATGGCGTGCTGCTCGGCGCAACCTTCGTGGTGCTGCTCACCGTGCTCATTCCCTACATGGCGCTCGCCTCGCGCGCCCGGCTTCTGCTCAGGCAGCCGAAGGCGCTGCAGCGGCTGAACCGCATCGCCGCCGGCATCCTCGCCGGCACCGCCGCCTATATCGCGACCCGCGCGGCCTGATCGGCCGACCCGGCTTCGGCCGGATCGTCACGGAATTATTCCGCCTTCGGCGCTTTTGCCGCGAAATCCGGACTCGTCTAAGGGCGCGTTCCCTCCTATCTTCCGAATAACGAGAACCGAGGGAGCCCCCGATGACCGACACCCGCAAACCCGGCCGCGGCCGTATCTACGCCTCCATCACCGAGACCATCGGCGATACGCCGATCGTGCGGCTCGACAAGTTTGCCAGGGAGAAGGGCGTCCAGGCCAGCCTTCTCGCCAAGCTCGAATTCTTCAATCCGATCGCCTCGGTGAAGGACCGCATCGGCGTGGCGATGATCGAAGCGCTCGAAGCCGAGGGCAGGATCACGCCCGGCAAGTCGACGCTGGTCGAACCGACCTCGGGCAATACGGGCATCGCGCTCGCCTTTGCCGCCGCGGCCAAGGGCTATCGCCTCATCCTCACCATGCCGGAGACCATGTCCGTCGAGCGCCGCAAGATGCTGGCGCTGCTCGGCGCCGAGCTGGTGCTGACGGAAGGCCCGAAGGGCATGAAGGGCGCGATCGCCATGGCGCAGGAACTGGCTGCCACCATTCCGGACGCGGTCATCCCGCAGCAGTTCGAGAACCCGGCCAACCCGGAAATCCACCGCAGGACGACCGCGGAGGAAATCTGGAACGACACGGAGGGCGCTGTCGATATCCTCGTTTCCGGCATCGGCACCGGCGGCACGATCACGGGCGCCGGCCAGGTCCTGAAGGCGCGGAAGCCCGGCATCAGGGTCGTCGCCGTCGAGCCCGCCGACAGCCCGGTCCTTTCCGGCGGCAATCCCGGCCCGCACAAGATCCAGGGCATCGGTGCCGGCTTTGCCCCGGCGATCCTCGACACGTCGATCTACGACGAGGTCGTGACCGTCACCAATGACGAGGCCTTCGAGAACGCCCGGCTCGTCGCACGGCTCGAAGGCATTCCCGTCGGCATCTCCTCCGGCGCGGCGCTCGCCGCCGCCGCCAAGGTCGGCAGCCGCCCTGAAAACGCGGGCAAGACCGTCGTCGTCATCATCCCCTCCTTCGCCGAGCGCTATCTTTCCACTGCGCTCTTCGAGGGTCTCGGCGGCTGAGGCAAGGCCCGCAAGACGTCATCGTCTGCGCATTTACGCAAATCGCGAAAGCACTCCGTCTCCTCGCTTTCGCGAAATCCAGCCGCATGGCCCTGCAAATCCGGCCGGAATTGCTCCGGACGAAACCACGGCCGCCGCTTCCCGAAGCGGCGGCCTGCCTTTTTGCGCACGCCTCGGGGCGGCTGCCGCGTCACGCAGCGTGAGCCGCCAACCGCTGCCGCACCCGGCCTTCGGCACAGGAACCCGTTCCGTCCGGACGGCTGCCGCGAACGGGCATTCATTGCGCGATCATGCCGCCGCGACCAGCCGTTCGCCGGCGATGCGGTAGGAAATCGCCTCCGCCAGATGGATGCGGCCGACGACCGGCGCCTCGTCGAGATCGGCGAGCGTACGGGCGACCTTCAGGACGCGATGATAGCCGCGGGCGGAAAAACGCATCTTCTCCGCCGCGTCGCGCAGCAGTTGCAGGCCGCCGGGATCGGGTTCGGCGACCTTTTCGACGAGGGCCGTCGAGGCGCGGGCATTGCTCGTCACCGACCCCATGCCGAGACGGGCGAAACGATCGACCTGCAAGGCCCTGGCGCGGGCGACGCGGCGGGCGACGGTTTCGCTCGGCTCGGCGGCCATGGGGCGGATGAGGTCCGTCGCGGCGACGGCCGGCACGTCGATGCGGATGTCGATGCGGTCCATCAGCGGGCCGGAGACGCGGGCCTGGTAGTCGCTCATGCACCGCGGACCGCGGGCGCAGGTGCGGCCCGGCTCGCCCGCCATGCCGCAGCGGCAGGGATTCATCGCCGCGACGAGCTGGACGGCGGCGGGGTAGCTCACCCGGTGGTTGGCGCGGGCGATGATGCATTCGCCGGTTTCGAGCGGCTGGCGCAGCGCATCGAGCGCCTGCGGCGAGAATTCCGGCAGCTCATCGAGGAAGAGCACGCCGTTGTGGGCGAGCGAGGCCTCGCCGGGCCTTGCCCGCGGCCCGCCGCCGACGAGGGCGGCCATGGTGGCGGAATGGTGCGGCGCGCGGAAGGGGCGGCGATCCGACAGGCGGCCGCCGGAAAGCTGGCCGGCGATGGAATGGATCATCGAGACCTCCAGCAGCTCCGCCGGGGAAAGCGGCGGCAGGATGGCCGCCAGACGCGCGGCGAGCATGGATTTTCCCGAGCCGGGCGGGCCGACCATCAGGAGATTGTGGTTGCCGGCGGCCGCCACTTCCAGCGCGCGCTTGGCGCTCTCCTGGCCGCGGATGTCGGCAAGGTCCGGCAGGTCCGCCGCCGGCGCGCGGATCGCGGGTGTCGGCCGCGACAGGACCTGCGTGCCCTTGAAGTGGTTGGCGAGCGCGATCAGGCTGCGCGGGGCGAGGATGTCGAGGCCGCCGCCGGCCCAGGCGGCTTCCGCGCCGTTTTCCGCCGGGCAGACAAGGCCCTTGCCGAGCGCATTGGCGCCCATCGCGGCCGGCAGCGCACCGGCGACGGGCGCAATGGTGCCGTCGAGGTTGAGCTCGCCGATGACGAGATAGTCCTCCAGCGCATCGCCCGGCACGGCGCCGAGCGCCATCATGAGGCCGAGGGCGATGGCAAGGTCGTAGTGGCTGCCTTCCTTCGGCAGGTCGGCAGGCGCGAGATTGACCGTCACGCGCTTCGGCGGCAGGGAAAGGCCGGAGGCATGAAGCGCCGCCTGCACCCGTTCGCGGCTTTCGGCGACCGCCTTGTCCGGCAGGCCGACGATCTGCATGCCCACCTTGCCGGGCGCCACCATGACCTGCACATCTACGGGCACGCCCTCGATGCCCTGAAACGCAATGGTACCGACTCGTGCCACCATGATCGCCCCCGCTCGCCCTGGCCGAAAACGGCCCTTCAAGCCGCCTCTGGGTTGCAACTGCAAATCTGGCACGAATTCCGGAATGAAACAAGAACAATTATAGAACTTGCTAAGACGTTCTCCACGCTTCGGTTGCACCGGGTTGCATCGGCGGAACGAAAACGGGACGTTCGCGAACGGACCGTCCCCGTGAAACTTTCGCAAGGGATGAGAAACGGGTTTCAGCGCTTCTTTTCGATCGCGTCCCAGAGGAGGGCCGCGATGTCGGCGCCGCCGAACTTCCTGACCTCGCGGATCCCGGTCGGGGACGTCACGTTGATCTCGGTCATGTAGTCGCCGATGACGTCGATGCCGACGAGCAGGAAGCCGCGTTCGCGCAGGGCGGGGCCGATGCGGGCGCATATCTCCTCCTCGCGCGCCGTCAGCTCCGTCGCCTCGGCGCGGCCGCCGACATGCATGTTGGAGCGGCTGTCATGCTCGGCGGGCACGCGGTTGATCGCACCGACCGGCTCGCCGTCGACGAGGATGATGCGCTTGTCGCCCTTGCGCACGTCCGGCAGGTATTGCTGGGCGATGAAGGGCTCGCGGAACATCTGGCCGAACATTTCGAGAAGCGAGGAGAGGTTGCGGTCGTCCCTGGTGGAATGGAAGACGCCGGCCCCGCCGTTGCCGTAGAGCGGCTTGAGGATGATGTCGCCCATCTCCTCCCGGAAGCGGCGGATCTCCGCCGGATCGCGGGTGATGAGGGTGGCCGGCATCAGGTCGGCAAATTCGGTGACGAAGATCTTTTCCGGGGAGTTGCGCACCCAGGCCGGGTCGTTGACGACGAGGGTCTTCGGGTGGATGCGCTCCAGCAGGTGCGTCGAGGTGATGTAGGACATGTCGAAGGGCGGGTCCTGGCGCAGCAGCACCACGTCCATCGTGGAAAGGTCGACGCGCTCGGCCTCACCCAGCGTGTAGTGGTCGCCCTTGACGTCGCGCAGTTCCATCGGCTCGACGGTGGCATAGACCTTGCCGTCGCGCAGGCTGAGGCGATCCGGCGTATAGTGGAAGAGCCTGTAGCCGCGGCTTTGCGCCTCGAGGCTCATGGCGAAGGTGGAATCGCCGGCGATGCTGATGGTCGACACGTGGTCCATTTGGACCGCGACGTTCTTGATCTTGGCCATGAAAGTCCCCTCAGGAATGCCCGACACATTTAGGGTGCCGCAGGCGGGAACGCAACGGGCTTGCCTCCTCAGGCGAAACCGTCGATGCGGCAGGTGATGAGGTCGTGGTCGGAGAGCGGCCGTCCGGAGGGGCAAAGCGAGGCAACGATGCGCGTGTCGGACACAGCAAGGCCGCGCGAGAGGAACCAGTCGAGCTTCATCGCCCGTTCGGGCCAGCGGGTGATGAGGCTCGGACGCGTGGTCATGGCGTCGAGCGGGCCGCCATGGCGGGTGAAGCCGCGTTCGGCGGCGCGGGCGAAAAGGCCCTCGGCCTCGAAATCGCCGCCGGCATGGTTGCCGGTGTTGAGGTCGCCGCCGATAAGCAGCGGCCGGCCGGGGAACGCCGCGTCCAGCGCGTCCATGAGGCCCACCATCTGGCGTTCGCGATAGGCGGCGCTGGCGGCGCTTTCCAGGTGGGTGGAGACGACGACGAGCGGACCGGCCTGCGTCACGACGGTCCCGCCGATCGCCATGCGTTCGCCGAGACGCGGCTGATCCACCTCGCCCATGAACCAGAGCCGACCGCCTTCGAGGCGCAGCAGGAAGGGCTCGTGCACGGGCACGGTGGAGAGGAGGCCGTTGCCGTGCAGGCCCCGGCGGTTGAAATCGTCCTTGCAGAATTCGCGCTCCGTGTCGGAGCCGAGCCCGAGCTCGATGAATTCGACGCCGTAAAGGTAGGCCATGCCCAGCTCCTCGGCGACTTCCGCCGTGGTATGGCGCTGGCGCGTGCGGGCCATGCCGTCGTCCATTTCGGAGACCAGCACGATCTCGGCGCCGGTCGCGCCGAGATGCTCGGCGCTTTGCAGCGGAAACAGGCAGCGCTCCAGGTTCCAGGCGGCCACGGTGAAAGGAAAGGGTAGCGGCTCGGCGCGTTCGGCAAGGCCGCCGGCTTCGACGGCGTTCATGCAGGCGAGCTCCGCCATGCGGGCGTCGTGCGCGGAAACGGATTTCTCCAGCGCGGCGATCGCGGCGCGTTCCGCAGGGGTCGGCGCGGCCAGCCGGTCGACGGTCGTGCGGATCATGACGCCACGGCCTCCGGAGCGGCCGCGGCACGGCCGATCGCCGTCTGCGACCAGTCGATGCGGCGACCGCCCGCGGTGTCGAAGAAGTGCAGCCTGGAGGGCTGGATGGAGAGAGATGCGGTCTCGGGAAGCGGGACTTCGGAGGAGGTCGCCGCGACCATGGGCTGATCGCCGACGAAGCCGTGCACGAGCCGCTGGGCGCCGAGTTCCTCGACATAGTCGACGCGGAAGGGCAAGGCGCCTTCCGGTCCCGAATGAAGGCGAAGGTCTTCCGCACGCAGGCCCACGGTGACGGCACCCTGCGCGGGCACGGCCGAACCGAGGTCGACCAGGGCCGGGCCGATCGCAAGCCTGCTGCCGTGAATTTCGCCGCTGACGAGGTTCATGGCCGGCGAGCCGATGAAGCTCGCGACGAAGGTCGTCGCCGGACGGTGGTAGACGTCGAGCGGGCGGCCGACCTGCTCGATCCGGCCACCGGAAAGCACGACGAGCCGGTCGGCCAGCGTCATGGCCTCCAGCTGGTCGTGCGTCACATAGAGCGAGGTCGTGCCGACGCGGCGCTGCAGGCGCTTGATCTCGCCGCGCATGGAGACGCGCAGCTTCGCATCGAGGTTCGACAGCGGCTCGTCGAAGAGGAAGGCGGAGGGTTTTCGGACGATGGCGCGGCCCATGGCGACGCGCTGGCGCTGGCCGCCGGAGAGCGCGCGGGGCTTGCGCTCCAGATAGGGCTGGAGCTCCAGCATGCGGGCGGCTTCCGCCACGCGCGCGTCGATCTCCGCCTTGGGCGTGCGGCGGTTCTTCAGGCCGTAGGCGAGGTTCTCGTAGACCGTCATGTGCGGATAGAGCGCGTAGTTCTGGAAGACCATGGCGATGTCCCGGTCGGCGGGGTCGACCTCGTTGACCACGCGCCCGCCGATCGCCACCTGTCCTCGGCTTATCGTCTCCAGCCCGGCGACCATGCGCAAGAGCGTCGACTTCCCGCAGCCGGACGGGCCGACGAGCACGATGAACTCGCCGTCGGCGATGTCGATGCTGACGGAGCTGACCGCGGTCACCCCGCCATTGTAGACCTTGGACACGTCCCTGATGCCGATCGATGCCATCGGACGAAACTCCCCTATTTGTCGCTTTCGGTCAGGCCCTTGATGAACCACCGCTGGAAGATCAGGACGATCATCACCGGCGGCAGCATGGCGAGGATCGCCAGCGCAAAGGCCTCGTTGTAGTCGGGAATGTTGGAGCCCACCCAGACGAGCAGGATCTGCTTGATGCCGCGCACCAGCGTGAAGAAGCGCTCATCGGTGGTCATCAGCGTCGGCCAGAGATACTGGTTCCAGCCGTAGACGAACATGATGATGAAGATGGCGGCGATCATGGTGCGCGAGAGCGGCACGAGCACGTCGATGAAGAACTTGAACGGCCCTGCCCCGTCGATGCGCGCGGCCTCCAGCAGTTCCTCCGGCACGGACTTGAAGAACTGGCGGAAGAAGAAGGTGCCGGTGGCGGAGGCGAGCAGGGGCACGATGAGGCCCGTATAGGTGTTGGTGAGCGAGAGCTTGTTCATCACCTCGTAGGAGGGGACGATGCGCACTTCGAGCGGCAGCAGCAGGGTCGTGAAGATCATCCAGAAGAACAGCGTGCCGAGCTTGAAGCGGAAATAGACAATCGCATAGGCGGCGAGCATGGACAGGATGATCTTGCCGGCGGCGAAACCCACGCCGAGGATCAGGGAATTCCACACCATGCGCGCGCCGGTGATCTCGCCGGTGAAACCGCCCTTGCGGGTCAGCACGGTGTTGTAGGTCTCGGTGAAGTTGCCGCCCCAGGACAGCGACAGGCCGTTCCTGTGGATGTCGGCCGCCTCGTGCGTCGAGGTCATGAAGGCGACCACGACGGGCGCGACCATGACGAAGACGCCGAGGAGGAGGACGAGGTGATCGAAAAGACGGATGCGGTTCATCGCGGGCGCCCTCTCAATTGTAGTGCACGCGCCGCTCGATGAAGCGGAACTGGAAGACGGTGAGCACGAAGACGACGATCATCAGGATCACGGACTGGGCGGAGGAACCGCCGAGGTCGTTGCCGCGGAAGCCGTCCATGTAGACCTTGTAGACGAGCGTGATGGGGTTGTTGGCGGCCTTGTCCTTCACCATCACGTCGATGACGCCGAACGTGTCGAACAGCGCGTAGGTCATGTTGATGATGAGCAGGAAGAAGGCGGTGGGCGCGAGCAGCGGCAGCGTCATCGTCCAGAAGCGCCGCATGCCGGAGCGGCAGTCGATGGCGGCGGCTTCGCGCACGGAGGCGGGGATGCCCTGCAGGCCCGAGAGGATGAAGATGAAATTGTAGGGGATCTGCTTCCAGACCGACACGACGATCATCGCGAAGGCGGTGTCGTAGTAGTTGAGGCCGACCTTCATGTCCCAGCCGAAAAGCCCGGCGAACTTGACCAGCGGGCCGATATGCTGGTCGAAGAACATCATGCCCATGAGGCCGGCGACCGGCGGGGCGATGGCGTAGACCCAGATCAGCAGCGTCTTGTAGGCGGAGGCGCCCTTCAGCACCGCATCCGCCTTCACGGCGAGCAGCATGCCGAGCCCAAGCGACAGGAAGGTGACGAGCGCCGTGAAGACGACGGTGAAGCGGGCAATCGCCTGGTACTGCAGGGAAGCGAAGGCATCCGAATAGTTGCCGAGGCCGACGAAGGTGGAGCCGAAGCCGAAGGGATCCTCGAGATAGAAGGACGAGCGGATCGCCTGGATCGACGGCCAGTAGAAGAAGACGACGATGATCGCCATCTGCGGCGCGAGGAAGAGATAGGGCAGAAAGGGCGAGGAGAATTGCACGCGCTTCATGGGCGATCCTTCGATGGCAGCCCCCTCATCCGGCCTGCCGGCCACCTTCTCCCCGAGGGGAGAAGGTGAGATGCTGTAACGTCGCCGGTCCCCCCTCTCCCCGTGGGAAGAGGGTCGCCGAGCGAAGCGGAGGCGGGGTGAGGGGAAACCCCTACCCTATCAACCGGCGGTCTTGGCGAAGCGGGCGAGCAGCTCGTTCGCTTCGGTCTCGATGGTCTTCATGGCGTCCTCGACGGAGGTTTCGCCGGCGAAGATGCGGCCGTATTCGCGCTCCATGATCTCGCGGATCTGCGGGTAGAAGCCGAGGCGGTAGCCCTTCGACCATTCGCCCGACGGCAGCATGAGCTGCTGGATGCCGACTTCGGCGACCGGGGTCTTCTCGTAATAGCCCTCGGACTTCGCTAGCTCGTAGGCCGCCTTGGTGATGGCGACGTAGCCGGTGGCCTGATGGTAGAACTTCTGGATTTCCGGCGAGGTCAGGAACTGGAAGAAGTCGGCCGTGCACTTGTTCTCGGCGTCCGGCTTGCCGGACATGGCGAAGAGGGCGGCGCCGCCGATGAAGGTGTTGGTGCCGGCGCCCTCGACGCTCTGCCAGTAGGGCAGGAAGGTCGCCGTGAAGGGCTTCTGCGCGGTCTTCTGGAGGCCGCCGAACGAGCCCGAGGAGCCGATCCAGAACGCGGCCTTGCCGTCTTCGAAGAGCTTCTGGTTGTCGTTCCAGCCGGCGCCGTAGTAGCCGAAATAGCCTTCGTCAGCCCAGGCTTTCAGCTTGGTGAACATCATGACGAGGTTTTTGTCCGTCATGTTGATCCTGGTGTCGGTGACCGAGTCGTAGCCGTTGTTGTTCGTCGCGAACTGGATGTTGTGGCGCGAGAAGAAGTTCTCCGTGAACTGCCAGGTGAGCTGCGACTGGACGAGCGGCAGGTAGCCGGCTTCCTTCAGCTTCGGGGCGATCGCCTCGAACTCCTCCCAGGTCTTCGGCGCTTCGACGCCGGCCTTTTCGAGGGCCTCGGTGTTGATATACATGATCGGCGCCGAGGAGTTGAACGGCATGCCGACGAACTTGCCGTCCGGCGCGGCGTAGAAGTAGCGCACGCCCTCGATGAAGGCATCGCGGTCGAACGCGTGGCCGGCGCCGGTGATGAGATCCTCCGCCGGGATGACGGCGCCGGGCGCGTTGATGATCGTCGCCGCGCCGGCGTCGAAGACCTGCAGGATGTTGGGCTGTTCGCCCGAGCGGAAGGCCGCGATGCCGGAGGCGAGCGCTTCCTCGTAGGTGCCCTTGGAAACCGGCGTGAGGGCGCAGGCCGACTGGGCGGCGTTGAACTTCTGGGCGACTTCGTTGATGACTTCGCCGTTGCGGCCGGCCATGCCGTGCCACCAGGTGATGTTGGTGGCGGCCATCGCGGTCGTGGCGGAAACGGCGAGTGCGAAACCTGCGAGGGAAAGCGGCTTGAACATGGGTTGCTCCTCTTCACCGGACTTGGTGTGAGGGTGCACTAATCAGCCACCGTGACGGACGCGTTACGGTTTCGTGTCAGTTCCGTTACATTTTGCCTTTGATCAGAACGCATCCACAAAATGCCGGGGAAGCCGCCACGGAAGCACCGCCACGATGTCGTAGCGCAGCGACAGGCGATGGGCATCCGGCTGGCGGGCGAGCCAGAGCTCGCTCGCCGCGCGGATGCGCTGCTGGGCGGTTCCGGTGACGGCGAAGACGGCGCTGCCGACATCGCGGCGGGCCTTCACCTCCACGCAGACCACCAAGTCGCCGCGCCGGGCGATGATGTCGATCTCGCCGAGCCTGGTGCGATGGCGGATGGCACGGATGCGGTATCCCTTGGCGATGAGGTAGAGCGCGGCAACGTATTCGCAGACGCGCCCGCGGCGGAAGGCCCTGAGCCGGTTCGGATCCGCCGTCCTATCCCGCATCGGCGTCCTTCAGGCCGAGGAGGCGCTGGTAGAGCTCCTTGCGCGGCAGGCCGGTCCGGCGCGCCGCCTCGGTCGCCGCCTTGCCGGCCGGCATGTCTTTTGCCAGCGCGGAAAGCAGCCGGTCGACGTCCGCCGCCTCCGGCGCCGCCGCCTCGCCGGGCGGGCCGACGACGAAGACGATCTCGCCCTTCACCGCCGGCCCGTCCTTGTAGCGGGCCGCGAGCTCGCCGAGCGTGCCGCGGCGGAATTCCTCGAAGGTCTTCGTGAGCTCCCGGCAGACGCAGGCCGCGCGCCCTTCGCCCAGCACCTCCGCGGCAGCCGCGACCGTCGCGGCGATGCGGTGCGGCGATTCAAAGAAGAGGAGCGTTGCCGGAACGCCCGCCAGCTCGGCCAGGCGGTCGCGCCGCGCCTTGTCCCTGGAGGGCAGGAAGCCGGCGAAGAAGAACGCGTCGTTCGGCAGGCCGGAGCCGACGAGGGCGGCGAGCGGCGCGGACGCGCCCGGGATCGGCACGACGCGATGGCCGGCCTCGATCGCCGAAAGCGCCAGCCGGTATCCGGGATCGGAGACGAGCGGCGTGCCGGCATCGGAGACGAGCGCCACGGACTTTCCGGCCGCAAGCGCGGCGATGAGGCGCGGGCCGGCCTCGGCGGCATTGTGCTCGTGATAGGCATAGGGCCGGCCCGCAATGCCGTAGCGGTCGAGCAGAACGCGGGTGACGCGGGTATCCTCGCAGGCGAGCACGTCGGCGCCGGCGAGCGTTTCCAGCGCGCGCAGCGTGATGTCCGACAGGTTGCCGATGGGCGTTGCGACCAGGTAGAGCGCCGGCTCCAACGGCCGGGCGGGGATCACGGCATTGTTGAGGCGGAAAGTCTTTCCGCCCTCGCCTGCGCCGCCTGCCGCCCTGCCGTCCTGCATCGTTCCCTCGCCCTTCCTTTTCCTCCTTATGGGCGAGCAAGCAGGCCCCCGCAAGGTGCAGCCGCCAAGGAAGATGCGTCTCGTATCGTTAGCACTTGCAAAGTTCCGCAAGTTTCTGCCATTTTGCCCGTCCACATCTTCCGGCGCCTGCCGGAATTCCAAGGCAATGCCGCGCCGGCTCCCGGCGTGCTAGCGGTCGAAAGCGGTACAGTTCATGCGCATTACTCTCGAGCGGTCCAACCTTCTGAAGTCGCTGAACCACGTCCATCGCGTGGTCGAACGGCGCAACACGATCCCGATCCTCTCGAACGTGCTCCTGCGCGCGGACGGCGCGAGCCTCGACATGAAGGCGACCGACCTCGACCTCGAGATCACCGAGGCGACGCCCGCCCAGGTGGAGCAGGCCGGCGCCACCACCGTTCCGGCGCACCTGCTCTACGACATCGTGCGCAAGCTGCCCGACGGCTCGGAAGTGCTGCTGGCCACCGGTGCCGACGGCGCTTCGATGACGGTGGCCTCGGGCCGCTCGAAGTTCTCGCTGCAATGCCTGCCGCAGTCCGACTTCCCGGACCTGACCGCCGGCAGCTTCTCGCACACCTTCCGCCTCAAGGCGACGGACCTGAAGATGCTGATCGATCGCACCCAGTTCGCGATCTCGACGGAGGAGACCCGCTACTACCTCAATGGCATCTTCATCCACACGATCGAGAGCAAGGGCGACCTCAAGCTGCGCGCCGTCGCCACCGACGGCCACCGCCTGGCCCGCGCCGATGTGGACGCCCCGTCCGGCTCGGAGGGCATGCCGGGCATCATCATCCCGCGCAAGACGGTCGGCGAGCTGCAGAAGCTCGTCGACAACCCGGACCTTACCGTTACCGTCGAGGTCTCCGACGCGAAGATCCGCTTCACCATCGGCTCGATCGTGCTGACCTCCAAGCTGATCGACGGCACCTTCCCGGATTACCAGCGCGTCATCCCGACCAGCAACGACAAGGAGCTGAAGATCGACTGCCAGTCCTTCGCCCAGGCCGTCGACCGCGTTTCCACCATCTCCTCCGAACGCGGCCGCGCCGTGAAGCTGGCGCTGAGCGACGGCCAGCTGACGCTGACGGTCAACAACCCGGATTCGGGCAGCGCTACGGAAGAACTGCCGGTCGGCTACGAGAACGACCCGCTGGAAATCGGCTTCAACGCGAAGTACCTGCTCGACATCACCGCGCAGCTTTCCGGCTCCGAAGCCGTCTTCATGCTGGCCGATCCGGGCTCGCCGACGCTGGTGCGCGACCTTGCCGGTGACGACGCGCTCTACGTGCTCATGCCGATGCGCGTGTGAGAACGGCCGCCGCGGCGTCGGGAAACCCTGTGAGGAACCCGCCGGCCGGCCGGCGGGTTCTTTTTTAAGCAGCGCGCCGCCTCGAAGGAAACTTGCAGGCGGCGGCGCAATCAGACTTGTTTTTGACGCAAACCGCGTCACATATTCTGTCTACGCTGGACGGACCGGGCGGAATGAAAGCCGCCGCGGCCGTTTGGATGCTACCACGAAGGGGGACGGCATGACGTTGCGCGTAAAGGTGAAGGAGCGGCTCGGCAAGAAGTTCGACGACGAGATCCGCTTCTTCAAGGGCTGGGTGAGCAACACGAAAGCGGTCGGCGCCATCATCCCGACGTCTTCCGTCACCGCGCGCCGCATGGCGAGCGTCGTCAATCCCGCCTCCGGCCTGCCCGTTCTCGAACTCGGTCCCGGCACCGGCGTCATCACCAAGGCGATCCTCCAGACCGGCCTTGCGCCGGAGAAGTTGACGTCGGTCGAATTCTCCACGGATTTCTACAATTACCTCGTCGAGCGCTTCCACGGCGTCAATTTCATCAACGGCGACGCCTTCGACCTCGACAGGACCCTCGGCGACCTCCGCGACGCGACCTTCGACAGCGTCATCTCCGCCGTGCCGCTCCTCAACTTCCCGATGCACCGGCGCGTCGCGCTGATCGAAGACCTGCTTGCCCGCGTCCCGGTCGGCCGCCCCGTCGTGCAGATCTCCTACGGTCCGCTCTCCCCCGTCGTCGCCGTGCCGGACCGCTACCAGATCAGCCATCTCGACTTCGTCGTGCGCAACATCCCGCCGGCGCAGCTGTGGACCTACCGCCGCACCCATTGAGCGGGCAGCGGTGTTCGCCCTCTACATCACCCACCCGCAGGTCGCGATCGACCCCGCCGTGCCTGTGCCTGAATGGTCCCTTTCCGAGCGCGGCCGGGCGCGGGCGCGGATCGCCGCGGGGTCCGGCTGGGCACGGCGGATCGGGCGCTTCGTCGCCAGCACCGAGCGCAAGGCGACCGAGACGGCGGACATCCTTTCCGCCGGCCGCCTTCCCGTCGAAACCGACCCCGACATGGGCGAGAACGACCGTTCCGCGACCGGATTCCTGCCGCCCGACGCCTTCGAGGCGGCGGCCGACGAATTCTTCGCCCGTCCGGAAACGAGCTTCCGCGGCTGGGAGCGCGCGGCGGATGCGCAGGCGCGCATCGTTGCGGCAGTCGAGCGCGTGCTTGCCGGGCATGACCCGGCGGTTCCCATCGCCTTCGTCGGCCATGGCGGCGTCGGCACGCTGCTGAAATGCCATCTCAAGGGTACGCCGATCCGGCGGGACGGCGACCAGCCGGCCGGCGGCGGCAATCTTTTCGCGTTCCGCCTTGCGGACCGCACCGTGACATGCGACTGGACGCCGATGGAATCTTGGAAGGGGATTTGACCATGCCCGCGCGCGACCGCCTGATCGTTGGCCTCGATGTACCGTCCGTCGCGGAGGCGGAAAAAGTGGTCCGGACGCTGGGCGATACCGCACTCTTCTACAAGATCGGCTACCAGCTCGTCTTTGCCGGCGGCCTGGAATTCGCCCGCGACCTTGCCAGGGACGGCAAGAAGGTCTTCCTCGACATGAAGCTGCTCGACATCGACAACACGGTGGCGAAGGGCGTCGAGAACATCGTCAAGATGGGCATGTCGATGCTGACCCTGCACGCCTATCCGAAGGCCATGGCCGCCGCCGTCGCCGCCGCGAAGGGCTCCGACCTCCGTCTGCTTGGCGTGACCGTGCTGACCTCCATGGACGCCAAGGACGTCATCGACGCCGGCTACGAATACGACCCGCATACGCTCGTCCTGCGCCGCGCCGAACAGGCGCGCATCGCCGGCATGGGCGGCGTCGTCTGCTCGGCCGAAGAATCCAGGGCGGTACGCAAGATCGTCGGCCCCGACATGGCGATCGTCACGCCCGGCATCCGCCCCGCCGGCGCGGAACCCGGGGATCAGAAGCGCGTGATGACGCCGGCCGATGCGCTGAAGGCCGGCTCCAGCCACCTCGTCGTCGCCCGCCCGATCGTCAAGGCCGACGACCCGCTGGCCGCGGCCAGGGCGATCCTCGCCGAGATGGACGGCGTGCTGGCGGCGTGAAATAACGTCCCTTTCGGGTTCCCTTCGTCCGGTCCTCCGTTCCCTTCCCCCGTTGGGGGAGAAGGTGCGGCAGACGTGAAGGGGTATCCACGGCAACGCTGACAGAAAAGGGAGAGAAACATGCCCAAGGGCTACTGGATCGCACAGGTCGACATACGCGACCCCGAGCGCTACAAGGACTACGTCGCCGCCGCCAAGCCGGCCTTCGAGAAGTACGGCGCGAAGTTCATCGCCCGGGGCGGCGCCTACGAGCGGCTGGAAGGCCGCGTGCGTGCCCGCAACGTGATCATCGAGTTCCCTTCGCTTGCCGCCGCCGTCGAATGCTACAACTCGCCGGAATACCAGATCGCCGCCGCCATCCGCCACGAAGTGGCCGACGCGGAGATGGTGGTCGTCGAAGGCCTCTGAACCGCAAGCCGCAAGCCCTTGCAAGACCGGCATGAGGGACGCTTCGCCGCGCTTCACCTTGCCGGTCGTTTGGGCTATGTAGGCCTCACCTACCCATCATGTTCTTCAGGAGCAGCCTCATGACCTTGTCCAACCTTCCGCCGCTCGTCACCGTCTTCGGCGGCTCGGGCTTCGTCGGGCGTCATGTGGTGCGCGCGCTCGCGCGGCGCGGCTATCGCATCCGCGTCGCCGTCCGCCGCCCGGATCTCGCCGGCTTCCTCCAGCCGATCGGCGGCGTCGGCCAGATCTCCTTCGTCCAGGCGAACCTGCGCTACCGCCAGTCCGTCGACCGTGCCGTCGAGGGCGCCGACCACGTCGTCAACTGCGTCGGCATCCTCTTCGAGAGCGGCCGCAACAATTTCGATGCCGTGCAGGATTTCGGCGCCCGCGCCGTCGCCGAGGCCGCCCGTGCCGTCGGCGCCAAGCTCACCCACATCTCGGCGATCGGCGCCGACGAAAAGTCCGCCTCCTCCTATGCCCGCACCAAGGCCCGCGGCGAAGCCGCCGTCATGAAGACGGTTCCGGACGCGGTCATCCTGCGCCCTTCCATCGTCTTCGGCCCGGAGGACGGCTTCTTCAACAAGTTCGCCGACATGTCGCGCCTGGCCCCTGCCCTGCCGCTCATCGGCGGCGGCCACACGAAGTTTCAGCCGGTCTATGTCTCCGACGTCGCGGAAGCCGTCGCCCGCTCGGTGGACGGCACCATCGAACGCGGCCGCATCTACGAGCTCGGCGGCCCGGAAGTGCTGACCTTCCGCCAGTGTCTCGAATTGATGCTGCGCGTGGTCGACCGCAAGCGGCCGTTCGTCACCCTGCCCTTCGGCATCGCCTCGCTGATCGGCTCCATCGCCTCGCTCGTACCCTTCATCACGCCGCCGCTGACGGCCGACCAGGTGGCGCTGCTGCGCTCGGACAATGTCGTCTCGCAAGCCGCGCGCAACGAAGGCCGCACGCTCGAAGGGATCGGCATCGAGCCGGTGCTCGCCGAGGCGATCCTGCCGAGCTACCTCGTGCACTATCGCCAGCAGGGCCAGTTCACGCGTATCGACCGCACGGTCTGAGGCGCCCTTCTCCCATCCGGAACCGGCCGCCGCGGGGGCAATCCCGCGGCGGCCGGCCCTTTTCCTGAAGGCGCCTTGGACGCGCTGTTGCACTTATGCAGCGGTTAAAAAAAGCGTTGAGGCGTTTACGCGGGATTCAGCATGTCCCGATATTGATTGTGACCGGACCAGCGAATAAACACCGCCCCCGCCGCGTGATGCATGAAAGGCAGAGAGCGGCGCATTTCAGCACGTTGAGAGGCTTCCGGCGCATATGGGCAAGGCAATTGCAATCTTCTTCGGATTTTCGGCTCTGGTCATCGTGGCCGGGTCCTTTGCCGCGCCGTCGACGGTCTCCGCCAGCAAGCACGGCTGCTCGCCGGCCTACGGCATCGATCCCTGCACCACGGCAGCGGCAAGATAGGCTCCGGCCGGCCTGAGCCGACCGGCCGAAGCGCGCCCTTCAGCCGAAGACCATGAGGCCGATCAGGCCCAGCGTTCCGACGACGATCCGCCAGATGGCGAAGGGTGTGAAGCCGCGGCGCGACACGAAGTCGAGCAGCGAGCGCACGACGAAGAGACCCGCCACGAAGGCAGCGGCGAAACCGACGCCGATGACGAGAAGATCGTCGGACGAGAGCGCGTCGCGGTTCTTGTAGAGATCGAGCGTGAAGGCGCCGACCATGGTCGGCATGGCGAGGAAGAACGAGAACTCCGCGGCGGACCGCTTGTCCGTGCCCATCAGCAGGGCGCCGGCGATCGTCGCGCCCGAGCGCGACGTGCCGGGAATCATCGCCAGGCACTGGCAGAGGCCGATCTTGAAGGCGAGCGACGGCGGATACGTCATCGCGTCCGTATAGCGGGGCGTGAGCGGCAGGCGGTCGATCACGTAGAGGATGACCCCGCCGACGATCAGCACGATGCAGATCAGCATCGGCGTCTCGAAGAGCACCGTCTTGATGAAATCGTGCGCCAGCGCGCCGATGACGGCCGCCGGCAGGAAGGCGACGAGGATGCTGGCGACGAAGCGCCGCGCTTCAGGGCTGGAGGGCAGCGCGAAGGCGATATGCAGGAGCTTTGCCGCATAGACGGAGAGGATCGCGAGAATCGCGCCGAGCTGGATCAGCACGGCGAAGGTGTTGCCCGGCGACTTGAAGCCGAGGAAATGCCCGGCGAGCAGGATATGGGCGGTGGAGGACACGGGAATGAATTCGGTCAGGCCCTCGATGAGACCGAGAATGAGGGCGCTGACAATGGATTGGTCTGCCATGAAAGTTCCTTGGGACAGGGGAAGGAAATGCGCGATGCGGAAGCGGGCGTACGGCAAAAAGCCCGATTCGCTTGTGTTTGTACCACCAAATTTCTATAGGTTCGTCAAATCAGCCGTGGCCAAATCAGGTCCGCATGAGGCGGCCGGCCCGGCGCAAACCCTTCCGCAAGACGAGTAAAAGCTGCGTTCATGCCCACACTCTATCACCACCCGATGTCCTCGGCCTCCCGCTTTGTCCGCCTCATCCTGGCCGAATACGGCTTCCAGACGGAGCTTGCCGAGGAACAGCCCTGGGAGAACCGGCGCGATTTTCTCGCGCTCAACCCGGCCGGCACGCTGCCCGTCTATGTCGACGACAGCATGCGGGCGCTCTGTGGCGCCAGCGTGATCTCGGAATATCTCGACGAGACCCACGGCGTCCTGAAGCGCGATCGCCGGCTGCTCGCGGAGGATCCGTTCCAGCGCGCCGAGATCCGCCGCCTCACCGAATGGTTCCTGCAGAAGATGGAGCAGGACGTCACGCGTCCGCTGGTGCGCGAGCGCATCTTCAAGCTGCAGATGACGCCGGACCAGGGCGGCGGACCACCGGACAGCAAGATCCTGCGCAATTCCCGCGCCAACATCCGCCAGCACATGAAATACCTCTCCTGGCTCGCCGGTTCGCGCACCTACCTTGCCGGCGATCGCCTCAGCTATGCCGATCTCGCCGCCGCGGCCTCCATTTCCGTGCTCGACTACATGGGCGAGATCAGCTGGGCGGACGCGCCGCAGGCCAAGGAATGGTACCAGCGGCTGAAATCCCGCCCCTCCTTCCGCCCGCTGCTCGCCGAGCGCGTGCGCGGCGTCACCCCGGTCTCGCACTACGCGGACCTGGACTTCTGAGGACGATGCCGTGTCGGGCGAGGAGAAGATCCGGCGCCGCCTGACCGATTTCGTCAAGGCGGAGGCAGCGGACAAGGGGTTCGACCTCTGTCGCATCACCGGGCCCGACTCGATCCCGCAAGCGCCCGCCCGGCTCGCCGATTTCCTCGCCGCCGGATACCACGGCACGATGGACTGGATGGCCGAGACCGAGGCGCGCCGCGCCGATCCGCGCGTGCTGTGGAGCGAGGTGCGCTCCGTCATCCTGTTCGGCATGAACTACGGGCCTGAGCACGATCCGCGCGCCGTGCTCGCCATGCCGGACCGGGCGGCGATCTCCGTCTATGCGCAGAACCGCGACTATCACGACATCATCAAGGGCAGGCTCAAGGAGGTGGCGACGCGCTTTGCCGCGCGCGGCGGGGCGGACGTGAAAGTCTTCGTCGACACGGCGCCGGTGATGGAAAAGCCGCTTGCCGCGGCCGCCGGCCTCGGCTGGCAGGGCAAGCACACCAACCTCGTCAGCCGCACGCACGGCTCCTGGCTCTTCCTCGGCAGCCTCTTCACCACCGCCGATCTCCTCCGCGACGCGCCGGAGCGCGACCATTGCGGCTCGTGCCGGGCCTGCCTCGACGCCTGCCCGACGGATGCCTTTCCCGCGCCCTACAGGCTCGATGCGCGGCGCTGCATCTCCTATCTCACCATCGAGCACAAGGGCACGATCGATCCGCAATTGCGCACGAAGATCGGCAACCGCATCTACGGCTGCGACGATTGCCTCGCCGCCTGCCCCTGGAACAAGTTCGCCGCCGCGGCCGCCGAAATGAAGCTCGTCGCCCGCGAAGAGCTGAAGGCGCCGAGGATCGCCGACCTTTTGACGCTCGACGACGCCGGCTTCCGCGCCCACTTTTCCGGCTCGCCCGTCAAGCGCATCGGCCGCGACCGCTTCGTGCGCAACGTGCTGATCGCCGCCGGCAATTCCGGCGACCGCAGCCTGATAGACCAATGCGTCCGCCTTGCCGACGATGCCGCGCCCGTGGTGCGCGGCATGGCCGCCTGGGCGCTCTCCCGCCTGATGGCGGCTTCCGAATTCCGCCGATTTGCGGCAGGAAGGGCCGAAGACGCGGACGAAGACGTGCGCGCGGAGTATGAAAGAGCGAAGGCAGACTGTCGATGAAGCACCTTTTGATCCTCGGCGCCGGCTTTTCCGGCAAGGCCATCGGCGAAACCTTCAGGGCGGCCGGCTTTTCCGTCTCGGGCACGACGCGCTCGGCCGAGAAGGCGGAAAGCCTTCGCGAATGCGGCATCGAACCCATCCTCTACGACGGCGGCGCGATTTCCGAGGCCCTTGCCGCCGACATGAAGCGCGCCACCCATGCCGTGCAGTCGATCGCCCCCGGCAAGGACGGCGATCCGCTCTTCCGCGCGGGCACGCCCGCGCTCTCCACGCTGTTGCCCGAGCTGGAATGGGCCGGCTACCTTTCCACGGTCGGCGTCTACGGCGACCACAAGGGCAGCTGGGTGGACGAGGAGACGGCGCTGAACCCCGTCTCCGCCCGCTCCGTCGAGCGGGTCGAGGCGGAGAACCGCTGGCTCGGCTTCGGCAGGGCGTCCGGACTGCCGGTCGCCGTGCTGCGCCTTGCGGGCATCTACGGGCCGGGACGCAACGCGCTGCGCAACATGGAAGAGGGCACCGCCCGCCGGCTCATCAAGAAGGACCAGGTGTTCAACCGCATCCGCGTCGAGGACATCGGCCGCGCGGCGCTCTTCCTTGCGGAAAGACATCTCGGCGGCGTGTGGAACATCACCGACGACGAGCCCGGCCCGCCGCAGGATGTCGTCGCCGAGGCCGCGCGCCTGCTGGGCCGGCCGATCCCGCCCGACATTCCTTTCGAGACGGCGGAACTTTCTCCCATGGCACGGTCTTTCTACGGAGAGAACAAACGCGTCTCGAACGCGAAACTGAAGGCTGCGGGCTTCCGATTCCGCTTCCCGAACTACCGCCAGTCGCTCGCCGAGCTCTTCTTGTCCGGGCGATGGCGGGGCTAATGGGGCGGAGTCGGGAGGGAGGGCTTTTGCGGTTTTATACAACCTGAAATTTACCTGCCTCATTTTTGCCGCCGAATTCATGCGCAGAAAGCGCTAATATTGAAAGTTTTTTCCGAAAATTTGCGCGATTGCCGCACAGCCATTCCAGCTTTGAAGTCGAGACAGTTTAGCGACTGATTCGGAAGAACTTTTCCTGCCACCTTAACGAAGATTAAGAATCCATCGCTGGCGATGGACTGTATATCCGGAGGCAATCTGGCAGCAATTGCGGCCGGTTGAGGCACGTTTTCGCCATTTTTGCTTCTTCATAGGGCGACCATCACAGGGGACTTCCACAACTCGCCCAAGGGTCATCCGATACATGCTGACAAAGCTCTCCAGCCTCGCTCTCGCTTCTCTCCTCGCCGCCTCTTCCTCCTTCGTTACATTCTCCGATGCTCAAGCCGCAGGATGCGGCCGCGCTTCCTGGTATTCGCTGACGTCGCGCACCGCCTCGGGCGAGCGCATGAACCCCAACCTGATGACGGCCGCCCACCGGAGCCTGCGCTTCGGCACCAAGGTCAAGGTCACCAACGCGAGGAACGGCAAGAGCGTCGTGGTGCGCATCAACGATCGCGGCCCCTTCATCCGCGGCCGGGTGCTGGATCTTTCCAAGGCGGCAGCCGCAAACATCGGCATGATCCGCTCGGGCCACGCCAAGATCTGCTACCAGATCATCGGCTGACGGCGGCCGCGAATCTGCGGCTCCCGGCTTGCCCTTCGCGCGTTCCGCCGCTACCACGACGCAAAACGGAGTAAACGGATGCGATTGGGTGGGCGGCTCTCGGGAGCCATCGACGTTCTGACGGATATCGAGACGCGGCGGCGCCCCGTCGCCGATGCGCTCAAGGACTGGGGCCTGTCCCACCGGTTCGCCGGCTCCGGCGACCGCGCCGCCATCGGCAACATCGTCTACGACGCGCTGCGCATGAAACTGTCGCACGCCTACCTGATGGACGACGACAGCCCCGCCGCCCTCGGCCATGCCGTCCTCCTGCGCCAGTGGGGCCTTTCGCCCGAGGCGCTCGCCGTCGAGTTCGAAGGCGACCGTTTCGCCCCGGAGCCGCTCTCTGGCGAAAAGCTCGCGGCCTTGCGCGCCCGCAACCTCGACGAGGCCGCGCCGCATGTGCAGGGCGATATCCCGGAGTGGGTGCAGCCCGCCTTCGAGGCCAACTTTTCCGACGACTGGCTCGCCGAGGCCAAGGCGCTCGCCGGCCGGCCGACGCTGGACCTGCGCGCCAACACGCTGAAGGCAGGCCGCGACAAGGTTCTGAAGGCGCTCGAGCGCAACGGCGCCGCCGCCGCCGCCATCGCCCGCCACGGCATCCGCATCCCGGCCGGCGAGGGCCCGTCCCGCCTGCCGAACGTCACCGCCGACCTCGCCTTCCAGAAGGGCTGGTTCGAGGTGCAGGACGAAGGTTCGCAGATCGTCGCCGACCTCGTCTTCGCGCAGGAGGGCGAGCAGGTGCTCGACTTCTGCGCCGGCGGCGGCGGCAAGACGCTCGCCATGGCGGCCGCGATGAACAACAAGGGCCAGGTGCACGCCTACGACACCGACCGCAAGCGCCTCGCCCCGATCATCGAGCGGCTGAAGCGCGCCGGCACCCGCAACGTCCAGGTCCACGAGGACATGTCCAGCCTCTCGCCGCTTGCGGCCCGTTTCGACCGCGTGCTGGTCGATGCGCCCTGCACGGGCACCGGCACCTGGCGCCGCCGGCCGGACACCAAATGGCGCCTTACCGAAAAGAACCTTGAAGAACGCCTCGCCCAGCAGCAGGAAGCCCTTGCCAATGCGAGTGCCTTCGTGCGGCCGGGCGGCTTGCTGCTTTACGTCACCTGTTCGATCCTGCCGCAGGAGAACGAGGCGCAGGTCCACGGCTTCTGCGCGGCCAATCCGGAATTCGAGATTCTGCCGGCCGCCGACACCTGGCGGAACCTCTTCGGCAGCGACGGGCCGCAGCCCCGCTCGAAGGACGGAAAGACCGTGACGTTGACGCCGGCCTCGACCGACACGGACGGTTTCTTCTTCTGCGCGATGGGCCGCAAGGCGTGAGTCTGTTGCGCTCTGTCAAAAAGTGCAGAACAGCTTGAAATCGTTCTAAACTATACACTTTGACACCAGTTTTTATTTGGTCCATGACAGTAACGCCTGAATAAACCCGGGACCGGCGGGAAGCCGGACCATCCGGGCGACGGCCGCTGATCAAGGCAAGCCGCGCCGTCCGGTGTCGGGGGACACATCGAACAGGACACCAGGAGACGTCATGACCACTTCCTTCCTTCGCGCGGCCGCCTTTGCGCTTGCTGCCGCGGCGTCAAGCCTTGCCATCGGCTCCGCCCACGCGGCAGCCGATCCGGCCGCGATCGTCAAGCACTACGCCGAGATCGCGCACGCCAAGTTCTCCGACTCGCTCGAAGCCGCCAAGGCGCTCGACGCGGCGATCGACGCCCTCATCGCCAAGCCGAGCGACGAAACGTTGACGGCGGCGCGCGAGGCGTGGCTGAAGTCCCGCATCCCCTACCAGCAGACGGAAGCCTACCGCTTCGGCAATCCGATCGTCGACGACTGGGAGGGCAAGGTGAACGCCTGGCCGCTCGACGAAGGCCTGATCGACTATGTCGACGCGGGCTACGGCACGGAAAGCGACGAGAACGCCCTCTTCGTCGCCAATATCATTGCCAATCCGAAGGTCGAGATCGCCGGCAAGACGATCGACGCCACCACGATCACGCCGGAAGTGCTGCAGGAGCTGCACGAGGCCGGCGAGGTCGAGGCGAACGTCGCCACCGGCTACCATGCCATCGAGTTCCTGCTGTGGGGCCAGGACCTGAACGGCACCGGCAAGGGCGCCGGCAACCGCCCGGCGAGCGACTACGACACGGCCAACTGCACCAACGGCAATTGCGACCGCCGCGCCGCCTACCTGAAGGCCGCCTCCTCGCTGCTCGTCACCGATCTGGAAGAGATGGTGAAGGCCTGGTCGCCGGACGGCGACGCCACCAAGACCGTGACTGCCGATCCGAAGGCCGGCATCACCGCCATGCTGACGGGCATGGGCTCGCTCTCCTACGGCGAGCTTGCCGGCGAGCGCATGAAGCTTGGCCTGCTGCTGCACGATCCGGAAGAGGAGCACGATTGCTTCTCCGACAACACGCACAACTCGCACTACTACGACGTCGTCGGCATCCAGACCGTCTATACGGGCGAATATACCCGCCCGGACGGCTCGAAGCTCACCGGCCCGTCGCTCTCCGAACTGGTTGCGGAGAAGGATGCGGCGCTCGATACCGAGATGAAAGCGAAGCTCGATGCCAGCCATGCCGCCTTCAAGGCGCTGGTCGACCGCGCCGAAGGCGGCGAGGCCTACGACCAGATGATCGGCGAGGGCAACGACGAGGGCAACAAGGTGGTGCAGGCCGCCGTCGACAGCCTGATCGACCAGACCAAGACGATCGAACGCGTCATCGCGTCGCTCGACCTCGGCAAGATCGAACTTGAAGGCTCCGACAGCCTGGATAATCCTAACGCCGTCTTCCAATGATAGAAGGCGGGCCGCCTCCCGGCCGGGCGGCGGCCCGATTTCGACAATGACCGAACGCCCCGCCCGTCGCCTGCTCGCGGTTTGCGCCGCGTTCACCGTCGCGGCGGGCGTTTCCGTTCTGGCCGATGCCCATTCCGCCGGCGGCGGGCGTGGCGACCTTTCGCAGAAGGACCGCAAGCGCGTCGAAGCCGTGACGGCGCTGGCGACGGACTTTTCCAAGGCCGAGCAATACGAGGCCATGTCCGGCGGCGCGGCGACCTCGCTCGCCTCCATCAACAAGGACAGCTTCTCCCACTTTTCGGAGAACATCACCTTCGCCGAGGAAGAGACCTTCAAGCTCGGCAACGCGCTCTTCCAGAAGCTCTGGGTGTCGTCGCCCTCCTCCACGCAGGCCTCCGACGGGCTCGGGCCGCTCTACAACGCCCGCTCCTGCCAGACCTGCCATATCAGGGACGGCCGCGGCCATCCGCCGGAAGGCGCGGCGGATGCGACATCGATGTTCCTGCGCCTCGCGCGCGCGGCAAGGACCAAGGAGGAAGAGGCGGCGCTGGAAAGCTTACGCGAGATGAGCCTGCCGGACCCGGTCTACGGCCGCCAGCTCCAGGACCTCGCGATCCCCGGCCTCAAGGCGGAAGGCCGCATCGTGATCGACTACGCGGAAGAGCCCGTGACGCTTGCCGGCGGCGAGGTCGTCATGCTGCGCCGGCCGGCCTATTCCGTCGCGGACCTCGCCTACGGCGACCTCGACCCGACGACCACGCTCTCGCCGCGCATCACCCAGCCGATGCTCGGCCTCGGCCTTGTCGAGGCGATCCACGAGAGGGACATCCTGGCGCTCGCGGATCCGGACGACGCGGACGGCGACGGCATCAGCGGCAAGGCCGCCGTCGCCATCGATCCGAAGACCGGCAGGCAGACGCTCGGCCGGTTCGGCTGGAAGGCGCAGTCCGCCACCGTACGCCAGCAGAGCGCCGAAGCCTTCGCGTTCGACATCGGCATATCGACGCCGGAAATGCCCCTGCACCAGGGCGACTGCACGCAGGCGCAGGCCGCCTGCCTCGAACGCCCGGACGGCGTGCAGGCCCGGCTCGGCGAGGCGGAAGCGCCGCCGCCGGTCATGGACCTCGTGACCTTCTATGCGGAGAACCTCGCCGTTCCGGCCCGGCGCAAGGCGAGTTTCCCCGAGACGCTGGCCGGCAAGCGCGTCTTCTACGAGACCGGCTGCGTTTCCTGCCACCGACCGAAATTCGTGACCCGGCGCGATGCCGGCAACAAGGCCCATGCCTTCCAGCTCATCTGGCCCTATTCCGATTTCCTGCTGCACGACATGGGCGAGGGCCTCGGCGACGGGCAGCAGGTCGGGGCCGCGAGCGGCCGGGAGTGGCGCACCCCGCCGCTCTGGGGCATCGGCCTTACTAAAACCGTCAACGGCCATACGTTCTTCCTGCATGACGGGCGCGCGCGCAACCTCACCGAGGCCATCCTTTGGCACGGCGGCGAGGGGCAGGCTGCGCGCGACCGCTTCGCCGCGCTGGAAAAACGTGACCGCGACGCCCTTCTGACCTTCCTGGAGAGCCTGTGATGACCCGGCGCCCGCCTTACCTTCGTTTCACCTCGCTTCTTGCAGGCCTGATGTTGTCCGCCACCCCGCCGGCCCTGGCACAGGAAGGCGGAACGCCCGTGCCGCCGGACCTGACCAACGAGAGCGTGGCTGGCGTCATGACGCGCGCCGTCGACGAGGTCATCCGCCCCGGCTACCGCGCCTTCGAGGCCTCCGCGGGTGCACTCGCCGAGGCCACCACCGCCTTCTGCAAGGCGCCTTCCGAAACGTCGCGCAAGGCCGTCGACGACGCCTTCCGGCAGGCGGTCGCCGACTGGGGCCGCATCGAGATCGTGCGCATCGGCCCCGTGCTCGAGGACAACCGCTTCGAGCGCATCCTCTTCTACCCGGACCGCAAGAGCACCGGCCTCAAGCAGGTGCAGGCGCTACTGCGGAAAGAGGACGAGGCGGATACGGATGCCGCGGCCATGGCGGGCAAGAGCGTCGCCGTCCAGGGCTTCGGCGCGCTCGAATTCGTGCTCTACGGCACCGGCGCCGAAAGGCTGATGCAGGCGCCGGGCACGTTCCGCTGCCGCTATGGCGCGGCCGTCGCCGCGCATATCGGCGCGACGGCGGGCCAGCTCGTCGCGGCCTGGGAGGCGCCGGAGGGCGTGCAGCGGCACTGGAAGCATCCCGGCCCCGAGAACCCCGTCTTCCGCACCGGCAAGGAGGCGGTCACCGCCCTTCTCGGCATCCTCGTGCACGGCGCGGAGGCGGTGCGCGACCAGCGTATCGAGACCTTCTACCGCAACGGCGGCACGGCACGGCCGAAGTCCGCCGTCTTCTGGCGGTCCGGCAATACCTGGACGTCGATCGGCGCCAATATCGAAGGCCTGCAAACGCTGTTCGACAAGTCCGGCATGGCGGACCTCATCGATCCGGGCTTCCGCTCGATCGCCGGCAACATCGACTTCGTGCTGAAGTCGCTCCGCCGCGTCGCGCCGACCGTCGACCCCGACATCGAGAAGGCCGTCTCGACGCCCGGGGAGCAGCAGAAGATCGCCTTCCTGCTCGTCAATTCCCGTGACCTGATCGTGCGCCTCAACACGGAATACGGCGGCGCCATCGGGCTCGGCGCCGGCTTCTCCTTCGCGGACGGCGACTGATGCGGGCGGCGGGCATCCGCAGCGCGGCCGTCGAGCGGCGCGCCTTCCTGCGCATGGCGGGCGCGGCCTTCGTCGCGACGCTCGGCGCCCGCCAGGCCTTCGCTCTCTCCCGCACCGACGCCGTCTTCGCCTCCGGCTACATGGACCGCGACGGCAATTTCGGCATCGCGGTGCTCGCGGAAGACGGAACGGTGATCGACCGCACGGCGCTGCCCGCCCGCAGCCACGGCATGGCCTTCTCGCCCGCCACCGGCCACCTCGTCGCCTTCGCGCGGCGCCCCGGCACCTTCGCGCTGGCGATCGACCGAAGCGGCAGGGCGGAGCCCGTGACCATCGCCGCCGCCGAGGACCGGCACTTCTTCGGCCATGGCTGCTTCTCGCCGGACGGAAAGCTGCTCTATGCAAGCGAGAACCACTTCGATGCGGGCCGCGGCGTGATCGGCCTCTACGACGCCCGCGACGGCTACCGCCGCATCGGCGAATATCCGACCTACGGCATCGGCACGCACGACCTCTCCGTCAGCGACGACGGAAGGCTGCTGATCGCGGCCAACGGCGGCATCGAAACCCATCCGGACTTCGGCCGCACCAAGCTCAACCTCGACCGCATGGAGCCCTCGCTCGCCCTCATCGACGCGGCGACCGGCGCTTTGGTCGAACGTCATGCCCTGCCGGAGAAGCTGCGCCGGCTCTCCACCCGCCATATCGACCTCGACGCACGAGGCCGCATCTGGTTCGCCTGCCAGTACGAGGGGCCGCGCAACGACCTGCCGCCGCTCGTCGGCCATTTCGGCAGGGGCGAAGGCCTGACCTTCGTTCCCCTGCCCGAGGAAACCACGATCGGCCTTGCCAACTATGTGGGCGCCATCGCCGTCAACCGGCGCGAGGGCCTCGTCGGCCTTACCTCGCCGAACAGCGGGCGCTTCGTGGTGCTGGACGCCGGGACGGGCCGCGTCCTGCGCGACGAGGCCGTGTCCGACGCCGCGGGCATCGCCGCCGCGCGGCAGGGCTTTGCCGTCTCCTCCTATGACGGCCGTTTCGCCGGACGCCGCGAGGATGTCGCCTGGGACCAGCATATCGCCGGCCTGGCGCCGCACCGTTGATGCCTCCCCTGGACGGGCGCGCGGGGCGCACTACCTCCAAGGCATGAGCAACAAGCCCCTCGTCTATCTCGCCTTCATCATCCTCGTTCTCGGCGGCGGCCTATTGATCGGCGCCGGCAACATGCCGGACGAGTGGTACCAGTCGCTGGCGAAGCCCGCATTCAACCCGCCGAACTGGGTCTTCGCGCCGGTCTGGAGCATCCTTTACATCCTCATCGGCGTGGCCGGCGCCCGCACCTGGCTCTCGCTTCGCCGCTCGATGGCGATGCGGCTCTGGTTCGCCCAGCTCGTCTTCAACTTCGCCTGGTCGCCCGCCTTCTTCGGCCTTCGCGATCCGACCTCGGCGATGATCATCATCCTCGGCCTCTTCGTCTGCGTCATCGGCTTCATCATCGCCTCGTGGCGGCAGGACCGCACGGCTGCGTTCCTGTTCCTGCCCTATCTCGCCTGGGTCGCCTTCGCGACGGCGCTCAACGCGGCGATCCTCGTCCTGAACTAAAGACGCTTGCAGTGCAGCATGGGTCGTGCAAACGTCGGCCATCTCCGCTTTCCACGCCGGCGTGCCGGCAGACATGTGCGCTACCCATGACCGATTTTCCGCCAGCCGATTTCGCCGACCGCATCGCCAAGAGTTTTAACCGGCAGGCGGCCATGCGGCTGATCGGCGCCGAGCTCACCCGGGTCTCGCACGGCACGGTCGAGATCGAGCTGCCCTTCGACGCCAAGCTGACGCAACAGCACGGCTTCCTGCATGCCGGCGTCATCTCCGCCGCGCTCGACGCCGCCTGCGGCTATGCCGCCTATTCCGTCATCGGCGCGGATGCCTCGATCCTCACCATCGAGTTCAAGGTCAACCTCATGTCGCCGGGGCGCGGCGAGCGTTTCCTCTTCCGCGGCGAGGTCACCAAGCCGGGCAGCAACATCATCGTCGCCGACGGGCGCGGCTATGCCGTCTCGGACGGCCCGGCAAAGCTGATCGCCTCCATGACGGGAACGATGATGGTCGTGCGCGGCCGCGAGGACATCGCCGAATGAGCGTGACCCTCAAGGCCGTCGGCGCGCACCGCATCCTCTACGTCATGGCCGTCGACGCCGAATACGGGCCGCACCTGAAGGCCCGCATCACGCCCTTCATGACCGGCGTCGGGCCGGTCGAGGCCGCCGTGCAGCTCACGCTTGCCCTTTGCCACCTGGAGGCCGAGGGCTGGCTGCCGGACTTCGTCGTCTCGCTCGGCTCGGCCGGCTCGGCGAGCCTCGAGCAGACCGGCATCTACCAGGCGGCCACCGTGTCCTATCGCGACATGGACGCCTCGCCGCTCGGCTTCACGAAAGGGGCGACGCCCTTCCTCGACCTTCCGGCGGAAGTGCCGCTTCCGGTCCGCATCCCCGGCATTCCGGAGGCCCGGCTTTCGACCGGCGCCGACGTCGTCTCGGGCTCCGCCTATGCAAGTATAGATGCGGACATGGTGGAAATGGAGACCTATGCGGCGCTCCGCGCCTGCCAGGCCTTCGGCGTCCGGCTCGTCGGCCTTCGCGGCATTTCCGACGGCAAGGCGGAGCTCAGCCATATTGGCGACTGGACGGAATACCTGCACGTGATCGACGAAAAGCTCGCCGCTGCGGTCGACCGGCTGGAAGCGGCGCTCGCCGACGGGACGCTCGTCTTCAAGGGCTGAAAATCCGGCGTTCCCCCGTTGCGCGGCGAAAGGATATTCATTAAAGGCTCGCCATGACCCAGACAGCCCATCCCGACAGCGTCCTCATCATCGATTTCGGCAGCCAGGTGACCCAGCTCATCGGGCGGCGCGTGCGCGAAGCAGGCGTCTATTGCGAGATCATACCCTTCCAGTCGGCGGAAGACGCCTTCCATCGCATGCAGCCGAAGGCGATCATCTTCTCCGGCGGTCCCGCTTCGGTCCTCGACCAGGGCAGCCCCCGCGCACCGCAGATCGCCTTCGATTCCGGCCTGCCCATCCTCGCCATCTGCTACGGCCAGCAGACGCTCGCCACCCAGCTCGGCGGCAAAGTCGAAGGGGGCCACGCCCGCGAGTTCGGCCGCGCGGACGTCGAGATCCTGAAGGAAAGCCCGCTCTTCGAAGGCTTCTGGGAGGTCGGCAAAAAGTATCCGGTCTGGATGAGCCACGGCGACCGCGTCACCGTCGCGCCCGAGGGCTTCGAGATCATCGGCACCTCGGAGAATGCCCCCTTCGCCATCTGCGTCAACGAGGCGAAGCGCTATTACACCACCATGTTCCATCCGGAAGTGGTGCACACGCCGGACGGCGCGAAGCTGCTCTCCAACTTCGTGCACAAGATCGCCGGCATCAAGGGCGACTGGTCGATGTCGGCCTACCGCGCCCGCGCCGTGGAAGCCATCCGCGAGCAGGTCGACGACAAGCGCGTCATCTGCGCCCTTTCGGGCGGCGTCGATTCGTCGGTTGCGGCCCTCCTCATCCACGAGGCGGTCGGCGCGCAGCTCACCTGCATCCTCGTCGACCACGGCCTGATGCGCAAGAACGAGGCGGCGGACGTCGTCGCCATGTTCCGCGAGCACTACAACCTGCACCTCATCCATGTCGACGCCTCCGACCGCTTCATCGGCGAGCTGGAGGGCGTTTCCGACCCGGAGACCAAGCGCAAGATCATCGGCCGCCTGTTCATCGAGGTGTTCGAGGACGAGGCGAGGAAGCTCGGCGGCGCGGATTTCCTCGCCCAGGGCACGCTCTATCCGGACGTCATCGAGAGCGTCTCCTTCACCGGCGGCCCCTCGGTCACCATCAAGTCGCACCACAATGTCGGCGGCTTGCCCGAGCGCATGAACATGCAGCTCGTGGAGCCGCTGCGCGAGCTCTTCAAGGACGAGGTGCGCGCGCTCGGCCGCGAACTCGGCCTGCCGGACAGTTTCATCGGCCGCCATCCCTTCCCGGGGCCGGGCCTTGCCATCCGCTGCCCGGGCGGCATTTCCCGCGAGAAGCTGGAGATCCTGCGCGAGGCCGACGCCATCTATCTCGACGAGATCCGCAAGGCCGGCCTCTACGACAAGATCTGGCAGGCCTTCGCCGTGCTGCTGCCCGTCCAGACCGTCGGTGTCATGGGCGACGGGCGCACCTACGAATTCGTCTGCGCCCTTCGCGCCGTCACCTCCGTCGACGGCATGACGGCCGATTTCTACCACTACGACATGAACTTCCTCGGCCGCGCCGCCACCCGCATCATCAACGAGGTCCGCGGCATCAACCGCGTCGTCTACGACGTGACGTCGAAGCCGCCGGGCACGATCGAGTGGGAGTAAGGCTCCCCTAGAACCCGAACGACTGCTGGGCCGGCTCCGGCGGCGCGAAGGAAATGCCTTCAAGGGCAAGCATCCGCACCTTGGACGAGGAGCCGCCAGGGGCGGAGAAGCCGCCGACCTTGCCGCCGGCGGCGAGAACGCGGTGGCATGGGATGATGAGGGCGACGGGGTTCTTGGCCATGGCCTGGCCGACCTCGCGCGCGGCTTCCGGCCCGGCGCCGAGCTCTCGGGCGAGCGTGCCGTAGGTGGTCGTCCTGCCCCAGTGCACGCGGCGCGCGGCCTCGTAGACCGCGCGGAAGAAATCGCTCTGGCCGCCAAGGTCGAGCGGGACATCCGAAAAATCCGCCGCCTCGCCGGCGAAATAGCGTTTCGCGGCATCGACGGCCCTGGCGACCGCCGGCGGCGGCTCGGCGGCCTCCGCGTCCGGAAGGTGGCGCAGGAGCAGGCGGCGCGTGGTTGCGGCGTCCTCGCCCGGCAGCTGGAAGCGCACGACGCCCGCCGTCGTCCAGGCGATGCCGCAGGGGCCGCCCTCGGTTTCGAAGATCAGGTAGTGGGTCTTGCCGGCCATGATCGGCTCCTCTTCCCGTTTGCCACAAGATCGGGCTTCGCCCGCCCGCTTTCAACCCGTTTCCTGCGGGCCTTGCGCCGTCCGCGGCAATCCGCATAAACCCTGTGCAACGATTCAGGAGAAGACGGCGTGGTGCGTTCGGAGATCATCATCGGCGGGGATACGGCGGGCATCGAATGGCGCGTGCCGGTCTTTCGCTTCAAGGGCAGCGATGCGGCGGCGCCGTCCGCCTATCTCCAGGCGGCGCTCCACGCCAACGAGCTGCCGGGCGTAGCGCTCCTCCATTTCCTTCTCGAACGGCTGCGCAAGGCGGAGGCCGGCGGCGCGATCCGCGGCGACATCACCGTGGTTCCGCAGGCCAACCCGATCGGCCTTGCGCAATTCCATTTCGGCGAGATGCAGGGCCGGTTCGATCTCGGCTCGCGCACCAATTTCAACCGCGACTTCCCGCTGGTGGGGCTCGGCGACCGCGACACGCTGCTCCACGATCTCGATGGCCGCGACGCCGCCGACCGGCTGAAGCGAACGCTCCTCCACACCGCGCTCGGCGCCGACCTCGTGCTCGACCTGCATTGCGACGACGAGTCCCTGCAATATGCCTATGTCGACGAGGCGTTCTGGCCGGAGGCCGCCGACCTTGCCGCGGCGCTCGACATGCAGGCCGTGTTCCTGTCGGACGGCGAAAGCACCGCCTTCGAGGAAGCCGTCGGCCATGCCTTCAAGCACCAGGGCGGAGAGAAGCTGAAAGCCGTGCCGGGCCGCCTCTCGGTGACGGTCGAGCTGCGCGGACGGCGCGACGTCCATCCCGACATGGCCAGGCGCGATGCGGACGGTCTGTGGCGCTTCCTCGCCGGCCGCCGCGTCGTCGCCGATCCCGCCCACGAGCCGAAATCCTTCGCCGGCCCTGCCGTACCGCTCGACAATATCGAGATGGTGCGCGCACCGCAGCCCGGCACCGTGCTCTTCCACCGCGACATCGGCGAGCAGGTGAAGGCGGGCGACCTTCTCGCGACCCTCATCGCCTGTCCGGGCGAGGCGGACGGCGCGATCGCGGTGAAGGCCGGCCATGACGGGCTGGTCGCCACGCGCAGCTCCGCCCGCTATGCCCGGCGCGGCGACGACCTGATGAAGATCGCCTGCCACGAGGCGACGCGCAAGGACCGCAGGCCGGGCACGCTGGAGGACTGAGCCTGCCTGCAAGAAAATCTTCGGAAGGGGGACTATTGTCCCCCTCGCATTCGTATCATCCGAAGCAATATATAGAGGCGACAAAGAGGTCGCCGCCTTGGGATGATCCGCACGCATCATGTTTGAGACGTTCTCCACCTACTGGCCGCATATCCTCGTCGCCCTGTCGATCGCCCTCGGCGTGCCGGCCGCCATCCACGCGACCATGACGAAGGAAGAGGTGCGGGCGGCGATCGGCTGGGTGGGCGTCATCGTGCTGTCGCCGGTCGTCGGCGCGGTCATCTATTTCGTCGGCGGCGTGAACCGCATCCGCCGCAAGACGCTGAACCTCAGCCGGGAGGGCCTGCTGGCCGCCGGCTGGCACCACATGGCGGAATACGACGTCTCGAACGAGCACATGCAGGTGACCTATGGCGGGGCGCTCGCCGCCATGCAGCGGCTCGGCGATTCCGTCGGGCGCTGCAAGCTCACGTCCGGCAACCGCATCACGCTGCTGTCGACCGGCGACGAGGCCTATGCGGCGATGCTGGCGGCGATCGCCGCCGCGGAGCGCTCCATCCTGCTCGAAACCTATATCTTCGACCGCGACAAGGCGGGCGAGCGCTTCGTCGAGGCGCTGTCGGCCGCAGTGGCGCGCGGCGTCGAGGTGCGCGTGCTGATCGATGCGGTCGGCGCGCGCTATTCCATTCCCTCGATCGTCTCGGAACTGCAGCAGGCGAACGTGCCGACGGATGTCTTCAACGGCAATATCGTCATGGGCCTGCGCCTGCCCTATGCGAACCTGCGCACCCACCGCAAGATCCTCATCGTCGACGGCAGCGTCGCCTTCACCGGCGGGCTCAACATCCGCGCCGGCTTCTGCGCCGAGTTCGCCGGCGAAGCGGCCGCGCTCGACACCCATTTCCGCCTCACCGGCCCGGTCGTCAGCGACCTCTTCCGCATCGCCTACGAGGACTGGCGCTTTTCCGGCGGCGACGACCTGTCGGGCGAAGCCTGGCAGATCGCGCCGCCGCCGGACGCGCCGGAGAGCGGCATGCTCGCCCGCGTCGTGCCTTCCGGTCCGGACAAGAGCCTGGAGACCAACCACCGCATGCTGATGGGCGCCGTCTCCGTCGCCAAGAAGCACATCCGCATCATGTCGCCCTATTTCCTGCCCGATCGCGAGCTCATCAGCGCCATCGTGACGGCGGCGCGGCGCGGGGTGGAGATCGACATCGTCGTGCCCTCCTCCAACAACCTGAAGCTCGTCGACCTCGCCATGACGGCGCAGTTCGACCAGCTCCTGAAATACGGCTGCCGCATCTGGCGGGCATCCGGCGCCTTCAACCATTCCAAGCTCACGGTCGTCGACAGCGCGTGGTCCTATATCGGCTCGTCGAACATCGATCCGCGCTCGCTTCGGCTGAATTTCGAGGTGGACATCGAGGTGGTGGATCCGGACTTCGCCGACCTCATCACCAACCGCATCGCCGTCGCCCTTTCCGATGCGGAAGAAGTCAGGCTCGAGGACCTGAAGGCACGGCCCTTCGCCCAACGCCTCGTCGAGCGAATCACATGGCTTGGCTCACCCTATCTGTAGCGCCGAACGACCGCTCCCAAACGACCTTGAGGTCGATATGCGCCTTGATCGGCAGATGATCGGAGGCGACGCGGGCGAGCGGCGTATCGTGCACCTCGACGGAGGTGACGAGGTCGTGCGGATGGCCGAGCGCCCGGTCGAGCGCCAGCACCGGGAAGCGGGACGGGAAGCTGGGCACGGCGCCGGAGGCCGGATCGAAGGTCGGCTGGAGACGCGAGAGCGAGGAACGGCGGCCGACGCGCCATTCGTTGAGGTCACCGACGAGCAGGGTCGGCATCTGCTCTTCCTCGGCCACGGAGGCGAGGATCGCCATCGCCTGCTGCTCGCGCGAGCGTTTCAGGAGGCCGAAATGGGCGGCGACGAGCCGGAGCTTTCCGACGGGCAGATCCAGCGTCACGACCAGCGCACCGCGCGGCTCGACGCCCGGCAGCTTCAACTGCCGCACGCCGCCGACGGCGCCCTTGCGGATCATGATCATGTTGCCGTGCCAGCCGTGGCCGGTGGAGGACAGCGCGGTGATCGGCACCGGCACGAGGCCGCATTCGCGTTCCAGCAGGTCGAGGTCTAGGAGACCCGAGCGCTCGCCGAAGCGCTTGTCCGCCTCCTGGATGGCGATGATGTCGGCGTCGATCTCCGCAATCACGCTCGCCGTGCGCTCCGGGTCGAAGCGCCTGTCGACGCCCACGCATTTGTGCACGTTGTAGGACGCGATCACGGTGTCGCCCGGGCGATTGTTTTCCGGCGGCCGGTGGCCGCGGCGGTTGCGGATGGCCGAAAGCAGCGCGGCCGACATGATCCTGTCGTTCAGCTTCCTGTCCACTTGTCCTTCCTTCGTGGCGCAGCGCATCATATGGGCGCTTTTCTTCGATGGGCAACCTCTCTCCGACGCGAAAGGTTCCGCAAGCGTCCTCAAGGAAGCGCGCTCACCTGCATCTTCGGGCTGTCGAGCAGGATGGTCGAGCGCAGCGTCTTGATCTCGCCGATACGCTCGAACTCGCTCCAGAGCAGCCGCCGGTAATCGGCGACGTCCTTCACCGCGATCTTCAGGAGAAAATCGAAATCGCCCGCGACCGTGTGGCACTCGACGACCTCCGGCATGCGCCGCACGAGATCGATGAAGCGCTCGCCGACGCGCGGCGCCGTGCGCTCCAGCGTCACCTCCAGGAAGGCCTGGAAGCCGATGCCGGCGGCGCGCGGATCGACGATGACGGTATGATGGATCACGCCCTCCGCCTCCAGCCGGGCGAGCCGGCGCGAGAGCGGCGCGGGCGACAGGCCGACCTTCTCCGCGAGCCGGTTGTTGGAGAGCCCGGCATCCTCGACGAGCAGGCGGATGATGCGCCGGTCGGTCTGGTCCAGCACCACCTCGTCGCCCGCCTTTCTGTCCATGTCCGTCTCCGCGCAAAAACCTGCATCAATCTAGCAAGCATCGGCAAGAATACAAAAGCTTGTTGCGCCTCCTCCGCAATATCATGGTCGATTTTGCGGGCGCTTTGTCCTACACCGCTTCCACGCTCCAGCCATACAGGAAACCGGCCATGTTCGACGCCCTCACCCGCCAGCCCGACGACCCGCTGCTTGCCCTGATCGGCCTTTTCCGGGCGGACGGGCGCGCCGGCAAAGTGGACCTCGGCGTCGGCGTCTACCGCGACGAAACGGGCGCGACGCCGATCTTCCGCGCGGTGAAGGAGGCGGAACGCCGCCTCGTCGAGACCCAGCCGACCAAGGCCTATGTCGGGCCGGAAGGCGATGCCATCTTCCTCGAGCGGCTGTGGGCGCTGACGGCGGGCGAGGCCGGCCGCGGCCGCGCGACCGCCGCCCTCCAGACGCCGGGCGGCTCCGGGGCGCTGCGCCTCGCCGCCGACCTGATGGCACGCATGGGCACCAAGGGCATCTGGCTCGGTCTGCCGAGCTGGCCGAACCACGCCAGCATCTTCAAGGCCGCCGGCCTCGAGGTGATCGCCTATCCGTTCTTCGACATCCCCTCGCAAGCCGTGCTCTTCGACCGCATGATGGAAGCTCTCTCGGGTGCGGCGCCGGGTGACGCGGTGCTGCTGCATGCAAGCTGCCACAATCCGACGGGCGCGAACCTTTCCGCCGAGGAATGGCGCGCCGTTTCCGACCTCATCGCGTCGCGCGGCCTGCTGCCGCTCGTCGACATCGCCTATCAGGGATACGGCCGCGGCCTCGACGAGGATGCCGCGGGCCTGCGCACGTTGCTCGCCACCGTCCCGGAAGCCCTCGTCGCCGTCTCCTGCTCGAAATCCTTCGGCCTCTACCGCGAGCGCACCGGCGCGATCTATGCCGCCTGCGGCAGCGCCGAGACCGCGCTTTCCGTGCGCAGCAACCTCGCCGCCCTGGCCCGCACCAGCTACTCCATGCCGCCGGACCACGGCGCGGCCGTCGTCAGCACGATCCTCGGCGACGCGGCGCTGACGGCGGACTGGAAGACGGAGATCGAAGCCATGCGGCTGCGCATAACCTCGATCCGCGAACGGCTCGCCGCCGGCCTTTCCGCCCGCTGGCAGGTGCTGACGGCCATCCGCGAGCAGGAAGGCATGTTCTCGCTGCTGCCGCTCGAAGAGGCGGACGTGCTGAAGCTGCGCGCCGACCACGCCATCTACATGCCGACTTCCGGGCGCATCAACATCGCCGGCCTCAAGTCGGCGGAGGTCGATGCCGTCATCGAGAAGTTCCTGAGCCTCTGAGGGCAGCATGTCCGTCGAAGCCGCCCGGCCCGAGCGCCATTCCGCGTACGAGGATGTCATCGCGATCGTCGTCGGCACGATGTTCATGGCGCTCGGCGTGGTGATCTACACGAAGACCGTATTGCTTGCCGGCAGCACGGCGGGCCTTGCCCTGCTCCTGCAATATGCGAGCGGCATCGGCTTCTGGTGGCTGTTCTTCGCCGTCAACCTGCCCTTCTACATCCTCGCGGCAAAAAAGCTCGGCTGGGCCTTCACACTGCGCACCTTCGCCGCCGTGACGCTGGTGTCGATCTTTACCCGGCTCACGTCCGGCCTCGTCTCCTTCTCCCATCTCGATCCGCTCTACGCGGCCGTCATGGGCGGAGCGCTCTCCGGGACGGGCCTGCTCATCCTCTTCCGTCACCGCACGGGGCTCGGCGGCATCAATGTGCTGGCGATCTACCTGCAGGACCGCTTCGGCCTGCGTGCCGGCTATTTCCAGCTCGCCGTCGACCTTGCCATCCTGTCCGCCGCCTTCTTCGTCCTTCCGCTCGACCGCCTCGCCCTTTCCGTGCTCGGCGCCGTCGTCGTCAACATGACGCTCGCCATCAATCACCGTCCCGGCCGCTATCTCGGGGTGACGTGACGGCAAGGCCCCTCTAAGAAGGCGGGGTTGAGACAATCGAGGAGAGACGCGTGACCGTCACGATCTACGGCATCAAGAACTGCGACACGATGAAGAAGGCCCGGGCCTGGCTCGACGCCAGGGGCGTCGCCTACCGCTTCCACGACTACAAGGCCGAAGGCATCGACAGGGCGAACCTCACGCGCTTCGTCGACGCGCTCGGCTGGGAAACGGTGCTCAACCGTGCCGGCACCACTTTCCGGACCTTGCCGGATGCCGACAAGCAGGACCTCGACGCGAAGAAGGCGATCGCGCTGATGCTCGCCCAGCCGTCGATGATCAAGCGCCCCATCCTCGACCGCGACGGAGCGCTTGCCGCCGGCTTCAAGCCCGACCTCTACGAGACCCTGTTCTGAGCCTCACGGCCAGGCGGCATAGGAGGTCTCCTCGCGCACCTGCCGGCTGGCGAGGCCGGCCCGCCGTGCCCGCGGCGACACGCCGGCGAGCCGCTTGAAGAAGCGGCTGAAATAGGCCGCGTCGCGGAAGCCGAGCGCTTCCGCCACCTCGGCGATCTGCAGGCTCGACCCGTCGAGCAGCATCTCCGCCTCCATCATCAGCCGGGCATGGATCAGCTCCATCGGCGAGCGGCCCGTCGCGCGCCGCACCGCCGTGTTGAGCCGGTCCGGCGTGACGCCCAGCACGCCGGCATAGGCGGCGAGCGGCCAGTGCTCGCGCATGTGCAGCTCGACCAGATGCAGGAAGCTGCGCACCGTGGCGCGCGGCGAGGGCTTCGGCTTTTCCGCCGCAGGATTGGCCCGGCGCCAGATGGCGATAAGCAGCAGCGCGAGATGATGGCGCACCACCTCCTGCATGCCCGCCGCGTTCTCGCGCAGTTCCGCCTCGATCGTCTCCACCGTCTGCAGCATCTTGCGCGCATCCGCGGGCGCCAGCTTGGCGCCGAGGATCGGCCGGGCGATGGCGTCGCGCACCTCGGCGAAGACCGCTCCCGTCGGCATGGCGGGGCCGAGCGCCAGTTCCGGGATCGCCAGTGCCGCTCCCTCCGCTCCCGCATCGAAGAGCACGGCGCCGCGCTCGCCCGCCGGCGCCCAGACGAGACAGGGACCGGCAAGCCCCAGATCCGCAGAACCCAGCGTGACGCGGCCGGTGCCCGACAGCAGCAGGAAGACGCGGTTGCGTCCGCCGCGGAAGGTCCAGCCCGATTGTGATAACGCGCCGCGGAACAAACGCGCCTCGGTCGGCAGCGGCGGATTGCCGGCGGCACGATGCGACGCAAGAACCTCCGTGAACGGCATGCGGCTGCCCTCCCTCCCGTGAAAAGTACAAATATCTCTTGTAGAAGTCTATTCCGCTTCGGCTGCGCTGCGGCTAACCTTTCAACCGTCAAGAAGCGACAGCCGGCCCGGAGGAGAATGCGGCCGCTGACCGCCGTGACGCGCCGCCTGCCGGAGAGCAGGCCTTTTGGGAGGAATCGACAATGACACTTCTGCAACGCAGGCGCGTCCTGCGCGTGATGGCGGCTGTCTCCGCCTTGCTGGCGACGGGCGTGGCGCCGGCAGCGCTCGCCCAGGACCGCACGTCCGTGAAGATCGGCTATGCCATTTCCAAGACCGGCCCCAACGCCGGCGGCGCCGGCATCACGACGCTGCCGAACTACCAGCTCTGGGTGAAGGACGTGAACGATGCCGGCGGCCTCGAGCTGCCGGACGGCAAGAGGCTGCCGATCGAGGTGATCGAGTATGACGACCGCTCCGCCTCGGAGGAGCTGGTGCGCGCCGTCGAGCGGCTGGCCACCCAGGACGAGGCGGACTTCATCCTCGCGCCGTGGGGCACGGGCTTCAACCTCGCCGCGGCCCCCCTCTTCGACCGCTACGGCTATCCGCAGCTCCCCGTCTCCTCCGTCACCGACAAGGCGCCGGACTTCGTCAAGCGCTGGAAGAGAAGCTTCTGGATGCTCGGCGGCGGCCATGACTATGCGAGCGCGCTGGCCGGCATCATCAAGAAGGCGGCGACCGACGGCACGCTCAACAACAAGGTCGCCATGGTCTCGGTCGCCGACGGTTTCGGCATCGACCTCGTGACCGCCGCCCGGCCCGCCTTCGAGGAAGCCGGCATCGAGCTCGTCTACGACAAGACCTATCCGGTCGGCACCTCCGACTTCACGCCGATGATCAACGAAGCCAAGGCAAGCGGCGCCGACAGCTTCGTCGCCTTCTCCTATCCGCCGGACACGTTCGCCATCACCCAGCAGGCGCAGGTCGCGGATTTCAATCCGAAACTGCTCTATCTCGGCGTCGGCACGGGCTTTCCGGCCTATGGCAAGAACAACGGCGACAATGCCACCGGCATCATGAGCCTCGGCGGCATAGACCCGTCGAACGCGGAGAACGCCGCCTACCGCAAGCGCCACGAGGACGTCACCGGCCAGGGGCCGGACTACTGGGGCAGCGTCATCACCTATGCCTCGCTCCAGATGCTGCAGGAGGCGATCAAGCGCAAGGGCCTCGACCGCGAGGCGGTCTCGCAGGAACTGTCGACCGGAACCTTCCAGACCGTGCTCGGCGAGACGAGGATGGAAGACAACCAGCTTCGCACGCTCTGGTGGACCGGCCAGTGGCAGGACGGCCAGTTCGTCGGCATCGCGCCCGCAGACCGCGCCGGCGCCAGCCAGCCGATCCTGCCGCGGCAGGCGTGGAAGAAATAGCGGGCTCCGGATCCACCATTTCCATGCGCGGTGTGCTCGGGACTTTGCACCTCACCCCGGTCCTCTCCCCGCAGACGGGGAGAGGACGGTGCGGCAGGTTCCTTCTTCCCGCTTGCGGGGGAAGGTGGCCGGCAGGCCGGATGAGGGGCACTCTGTGAAATCGGAAGACCGGCCGTGACCGGTCGAGACATGAAGGAGCGGCCATGCTCGCCACGGCCTTGTTGTCCGGGCTCGTGCTCGGCGGAACCTATGCGCTGGTCGCCATGGGGCTGACGCTCCAGTACGGCATCGCGCGCATCATGAACCTTGCCTATGGCGAGACGATCATCGCCGCCGCCTTCCTTGCCTATGTGCTGTTCAACGGCCTCGGCATCAATCCGGTGCTCGGCCTTCTTCTCGCCGTCCCGCTCGGTTTCGCCTTCGGCTATCTCGTCTACGGCCTGATGATGCGCCCGCTGGTGCGCCGGGCGAGAAACCGGGAAAGCCTGGAGATCGACTCCATCCTCGCCACCTTCGGCCTGCTCTTCGTCATCCAGGGCGTGATGCTCGTGCTCTTCGGCAGCAACTATACGAGCTACAGCTACCTCAATGTCGGCGTCAACGTGCTCGGCACCAATATCGCCGCCAACCGCCTGCTCGCCTTCGTCCTCGCCGTCGTGCTCGGCGGCGGGCTCTATCTCCTGCTCACCCGCACCCTCTGGGGCACGGCATTGCGCGCCGTCGCGGTCTCGCCCGCCCCCGCCCCGCTCGTCGGCATCGACGTCGATCGCGCGGCCCGCGTCGCCTTCGCCATCGGCGGTGCGCTCGCGGCGGCGGGCGGCGTCGTCATCTCCATGTACCAGACCTTCACCGCGACGGCCGGCGTCGTCTTCACCATGAAGGCGCTGATCGTCGTCATCATGGGCGGCGTCGGCAACATTCTCGGCGCGCTCTTCTCCGGCCTCATCCTCGGCCTCGTCGAGACCTTCGTCGCGACCTATGTGGATCCCGGCCTGACGCTCGCCGCCACCTATCTCATCTTCCTCGCCATCCTGCTCTGGCGTCCCGCCGGCCTGTTCGGGAGGGCTGCGCGATGAACGCCCGCATGCTTCTCGGTCCCGCCGTTGCCGGCCTCGTCCTCGCTTTACTTGCGGCGCTACCCTTCTTCGCCGGCCCCTACGCGGTGACCCTCATGATCGGCATGACCGGCTATGTCGTCCTCGCCACCGCCTGGGGCCTCTTCTCCGGCCCGACGCGCTACGTCTCGCTCGCCACGGTCGCCTTCTTCGGCATCGGCGCCTATACGGTGGGCGCGCTCAGCGAGACCCTGCCCTATCCGCTCGTCCTCCTCGTCGCGGCCCTCATCGGCGTTGCCGTGGCGGTTGTCGTCGGGCTCTCGACGCTGAGGCTCGCCGGCGTCTACTTCGTCATCTTCACCTTCGGGCTTGCCGAACTGACCCGCCAGATCGTCACCTGGTACGAGGTCAACGTCACCGGCACGCTCGGCCGCTACATCTTCCTGCCGGTGACGCCGGAGGGCATCTACTGGCAGCTGCTCGCCCTCGCCGCCGCCACCCTCCTCCTCTCCTGGGGCATCGGCCGCACGCGCTGGGGGCTTGCGCTGAAGGTGATCGGCGACGACGAGGTGGTGGCGAGCCATTGCGGCATCGACATCACGAGGCTGAAGCTCGCGCTCTTCGCGACGAGCGCCGTGATCATCACCCTCGTCGGGGCGATCCAGGCACCGCGTTGGACCTATATCGAGCCTAGCATCGTCTTCAACCCGACGATCTCGTTCCTGACGCTGATCATGGCGCTGCTCGGCGGGGCGGACCGGCTGTGGGGGCCGCTGCTCGGCGCCGTTCCCCTCTTCCTTCTGTTCGAATGGCTGTCGGCCAATTTCCCGAACCACTATCCGATCATCCTCGGCCTCGTCTTCATCGCCATCGTCTTCGTGCTGCCGAGGGGCGTGCTGGCCGCCGTCGAAAGCCGGCTCAAAAAGGAGGGCGCGCGATGAGCGAACTGCTCGCCCTCACCGGCCTCACCAAGCGCTTCGGCGGCCTCACCGCCGTCAACGCCGTCTCCTTCTCGCTGGAGCGCGGCGAGGTCGTCGGGCTGCTCGGGCCGAACGGCTCCGGCAAGACGACTGTGCTCAACATGATCTCCGGCTTCCTGCCGCCGACCGGCGGGCGCATCGCGCTCAACGGCGAGGCCATTTCCGGCCTCGGCCCGAACCGCATCGCGAAGAAGGGTGTCGCCCGCACCTTCCAGCTCGTGCGGGCGCTGCCCTCGCTCACCGTCGCGGAAAACGTCGTCGCCGCCCTCGCCTTCGGCCGGCGGAAGCTCTGGGGCGCGGCGGCCCGGGAGACGGCCCTGCAGCATCTTGCGGCCGTCGGCCTTGCCGGGCGCGCCGACATGCCGGCCGGTTTCCTCACCTATATAGACCAGAAGCGCATGGAGCTTGCCCGCGCGCTTGCCGCCGAACCGGAGCTCCTGCTGCTCGACGAGTGGCTTGCCGGCCTCAACCCGACGGAGCTTCGGACCGGCATCGACCTCATCCTCTCGCTAAAGGACCGCGGCATCAGCGTGCTGCTGGTCGAGCACGTGATGGACGCGATCCGCGCCCTCTGCGGCCGATGCGTCGTCATGAACGCCGGCCGCAAGATCGCCGACGGGCCGACCGCCGAGGCCCTGAAGGACCCGGAGGTCGTGCGCGCCTATCTCGGAGACGGCCATGCTTGAGATCCGCAACCTCCGCCTCCACTACGGCCAGCACCTCGCGCTCGACCGCGTCGGCGTGACCGTCGGCAGGGGCGAGACCGTCGTCATCCTCGGTGCCAACGGCGCGGGCAAGTCCTCGCTGCTGAAGGCGGCCGCCGGCCTCGTCGCGCCCGATCCCGGCGCCGACATCCGCTTTGCCGGCGCGGATGTCGCCGGCCGTCCCGCCCATCTCATCCTCGAAGCGGGCATCGCGCTGGTGCCGGAAGGCCGCGGCGTCTTCGGCGACCTGACGGTGGAAGAAAACCTCGCGCTCGGCGCCTACGCCCGGCGTGCCCGCGCCCACGGCGGGGCGAGCCGCGATCTCGTCTACGCCCTCTTCCCGAAGCTTGCCGACCGGCGAAAGCAGTTCGTCAACACCATGTCGGGCGGCGAGCAGCAGATGGTGGCGATCGGCCGCGCGCTGATGTCGAAGCCCGAACTCCTCATGCTGGACGAGCCGAGCCTCGGCCTTGCTCCCGTCGTGGTCGGCGAGCTTTTCGCCGCGCTCGGCCGGGTGCGCGAGAGCGGCCTTGCGCTGCTGGTCGTCGAGCAGAACGTCAAGATGAGCCTTTCCGTCGCCGACCGCGGCTACCTCATGGAGGCCGGGCGCATCGTCGGCGAGAACACCGCAACAGCCCTGATGGACGACGACGCCGTCAAGCGCGCGTTCCTCGGCGCAACCGTCTGAATTTCGAGCAGGAGCAAACCATGTCTGTCCTTGGACTGAAGATCAACAACCTGGACCAGGCCGCCTCCGACGGGCGCACCTTCTCCCGTATCAACCCGATCTCCGGTGAGGTCGCCTCGGAGGTCGCCGCCGCCTCGCTGGAGGATGCGCGCCAGGCCGTGAACGCCGCGGCGAAGGCCTTTCCCGCCTGGGCGGCGACCGGTCCCGGGCAGCGCCGCAAGCTGCTGCTCGCCGCGGCCGACATATTGCAGGCGAAGGCAGACGACTTCGTCGCCGCCATGGCCGCCGAGACGGGCGCGACCGCCGGCTGGGCCATGTTCAACGTCGGCCTTGCCGCCGACATGCTGCGCGAGGCCGCGGCGCTGACGACGCAGATCACCGGCGAGATCATTCCCTCCAACCGCCCCGGCTCGCTCGCCATGGGCGTGCGCCAGCCGGCGGGCGTCGTGCTCTCCATCGCGCCGTGGAACGCACCGGTCATCCTCGGCGTGCGCTCCCTGGCGACGCCGCTCGCCTGCGGCAACACGGTCGTCATGAAGACCTCGGAAATCTGCCCGCGCACGCATCGGCTGATCGTCGACGCGCTGCACGAGGCCGGCCTGCCGGAGGGCGTGCTGAACGCCGTCTCCAACGCTCCCGAGGACGCCGCGGCCATCGTCGAGGCGATGATCGCCCATCCGGCCGTCCGCCGCGTCAACTTCACCGGCTCCACCCGCGTCGGCCGCATCATCGCCGAGACGGCAGGACGCTATCTCAAGCCGGCTCTGCTCGAACTCGGCGGCAAGGCGCCCTTCGTCGTGCTGGACGATGCCGACCTCGACGAGGCCGTCGCCGCCGCCGCCTTCGGCGCCTACATGAACCAGGGCCAGATCTGCATGTCGACCGAGCGCATCGTCGTCGAGGAGACGATCGCCGACCGCTTCGTCGCGGCGCTCGCCGAAAAGGCGAAGACGCTGGTCGCCGGCGACCCGCGCGCGGGCGATACGCCGCTCGGCTCCGTGGTCGATGCCCATGCGGCGCAGCGCCTCGAGCAGCTCATCCGCGATGCGGTCGGCAAGGGCGCGGTGCTCGCCGCCGGCGGCACCGTCAAGGGCACCATCGTCGACGCCACGCTGCTCGACCGCGTGACGCCCGCCATGCGCATCTACGGCGAGGAAAGTTTCGGGCCGGTGGCCAGCGTCATCCGGGTCGGCTCGCTCGACGAGGCCGTGCGCGTCGCCAACGACACGGAATACGGCCTTTCGGCCGCCGTCTTCGGCAGGGACGTCAACCGCGCCATGCAGGTCGCCCGCCGCATCGAATCCGGCATCTGCCACATCAACGGCCCGACGGTGCACGACGAAGCGCAGATGCCCTTCGGCGGCGTCAAGGAATCCGGCTACGGACGCTTCGGCGGCAAGGCCGGCATTGCCGAATTCACCGAGCTGCGCTGGATCACCGTGCAGGACGGCCACATCCACTACCCGATCTGAGCCATGGCGCATCTCGGCAGCAAGACCGCAATCGTGACGGGCGGGGCCGGCAGCATCGGCCTGGCCACCGCCCGGCTGTTCCTCGCCGAAGGCGCCAACGTGGTCCTGGTCGACCGCGACCGCGCAGCGCTCGAAAGGGCGGCGGCGAGCCTGCCGAGGGAACGCGTCGCGCTCGCCGCGGCGGACGTCACCGACGAGCTTTCGACGAAGGCCTATGTGAAACTCGCCGTCGACCGCTTCGGCGGCGTCGACGTGCTCTTCTCCAATGCCGGCACCTTCGGCACCGTCGCGCCGATTGCCGCCTATCCGCTGGAGGTCTTCGACGCCGTACAGGCGGTGCATGTCCGCGGCGCTTTCCTTGCCGCGAAATACGCCGTGCCGCACATGCGGTCGGGCGGCAGCATCGTCATCACCTCGAGCGTCGCGGCGACGCGCGGCGATCCCGGCGTCTATGCCTATATCACGGCGAAACACGCCCAGACGGGGCTGATGCGATGCCTTGCCAAGGAGCTCGCCCCGCGCGGCATCCGCGTCAACACGGTCAATCCCGGCCCCGTCGACAACGACTTCCAACGCACCGTGGAGCAGGGCCTCGGCGCTGCGATCGGCGCGGACGGCACGGAATTCTTCAACACGCTCATTCCCATGGGCCGCCATGCCAGCCCGCAGGAGATCGCCCGCTCGGTGCTCTATCTCGCCTCCGACCAGGCGAGTTTCGTCACCGGCACGATGCTGATGGTGGATGGCGGGATGAGCGCCTAAGGAAATTCCGGGGCTTTTCGCGGTTCGGAAAGGTTTCAGACAGGCCGGCGGTAGCCGGTCGGCTCCTGGTAGAGATAGCCGGTGCGCTCGATGGCCGTGGCCAGCGGCTCGCGGGCCACGCTCATCGTATGGCCGTTCGCGTGCAGGATCGTGCGCTCGTCCTCCATGATCGCGACATGGCCCTTCCAGAAGACGAGGTCGCCGCGCCGCAGCTCCTCGCGCGCGACGGGCGTGCCGAGGCTTGCCGCCTGCATGTCGGAATCGCGCGGCACGCTGCGGCCCGTCATCATCATCGAGAGCTGCACGAGGGCAGAGCAATCGAGGCCGAAGCCGGAGCGGCCGCCCCAGAGATAGGGCGTTTCGAGGAAGCGGGCGGCGACGCAGACATAGTCGTCGCTGGCGGCCACGCCGATGGGCAGGCAATGGCCCGCGACGACGGACTGGCCGCCTTCGAGCGTCAGATAGCGTGTGCCGCGCGTCTCGCTCTCGCCGACGACCGTCAGCCGGCTTCCGATGGAAAGGGAGAAGGCTGCGGGCGTGCGCAGGTCGGCGCCGGTATAGACGAAGGTGCGCGGCACCGCGACGACATGGGTTGCGGACGTCGCGGAGGCGTCCAGCGCCGGCTCGGGCAGATAGCCGACATATCCGTCGAAATCCGATTTCACCCAGGCCCAGCCGTCCGCCCGGTCGAGCACGCGCACGTCTTCCCCGAACAGCACCTGCGTGTCGATGCCGGCGGCCTCGTCCGGCCGGGGCCGGAGGGCGGCGACCGGGACGGCCACGCGAGCGGGCACGCCGGCCACATAGCGCACCGCCGTGACGGTCCCCTGCAGGGCCTCTTCGGCGAGGTCGGGGCGATAGGCGTTGAGGCGGCGGTCCGGCAGAGCGTTCATGGTCTTCTCACGGGGCTTTCATGAATTCTGGGCGCGGCCCTTGGCGATAATAAGGTCGCCGAGGCGTTCGAGGTAGAGCGCGCCGTCGACGGTGCGCTTGATGACGACGTTGCGGCGGTCGCGCTCGTCGCGCATGCGGGTCACGAGGCCCTGTTCGCCCATCGTGTCGAGCGCGCGGGTGATCACCGGCTTGGTGACGCCGAGCTTGGCCGCCAGCCCGCGCACCGTATGCGGCGGCGGCACGAGATAGATTTCGAGCAGGAGGGCGAGCTGCCGCAGCGTCAGGTCGCGCCCGTCCTGATGAACCTGCTGCAAGGTCACCGCGTGCCAGAGGCCGAGCGCCTGCGATGGGGTCAGATCTACCGGCACGGCTCCTCCGGGCGAATGTACTTCGTTACGCTACCGTATCATTCGCCGGAAGGAAAGCGCCGCGTCAGGCAGCCGCCCGGCGCAGGTGATGATAGAGCGCGCGGATCGCCTGCGCTTCGCCGCCGACGGGCGAATGCGGCCGCTCGGACTGCGCCCAGGCATAGATGTCGAAATGCGCCCAGCGCTTGTTGCGCGTGACGAAGCGCTTCAGGAAGAGCGCCGCGGTGATCGAACCCGCCATGCCGCCCGACGGCGCATTGGTGAGGTCCGCGATGCGGGCGGAGACGTCCTTGTCGTAACCCATGTAGAGCGGCATCCGCCATATCGGATCGTCGACCGCAAGGCTCGCCTCGGTAAGATCGTGGGCAAGGTCGTCGTCGTCGGTGAAGAACGGCGGCAGGTCGGGGCCGAGCGCGACACGGGCGGCACCCGTCAGCGTCGCCATGTCGAGGATGAGGTCGGCGTCCTCCTCGTCCGCATAGGCGAGCGCGTCGGCGAGGACCAGGCGGCCCTCGGCGTCGGTATTGTCGATCTGGACCGTCAGGCCCTTGCGGCTTTTATAAATGTCGCCAGGACGGAAGGCATTGGCGGAGATGGAGTTCTCGACGACCGGCAGCAGCACGCGCAGGTCCACCTTCAGCTTGGCGTCCATGATCATCAGGGCAAGGCCCATGACGTTCGCCGCGCCGCCCATGTCCTTCTTCATCAGGAGCATGGAGGAGGCCGGCTTGATGTCGAGGCCGCCTGTATCGAAGCAGACGCCCTTGCCGACGAGCGTCACGCGCTTGTGGCCCTTCTTGCCCCAGCGCATCTCGAGCAGACGCGGCGCCTGCGCCGAGGCGCGGCCGACCGTGTGGATGAGCGGGAAGTTTTCCTTGAGAAGGTCGTCGCCGGCGATGACGGAAACCTTCGCCTTGTAGTGCTCGCCGAGCGCGCGGAAAACGTCCTCCAATGCTTCCGGGCCCATGTCGTTGGTCGGCGTATTGATGAGGTCGCGGGCGAGGAAGACGCCGGCAAGCTGGCGCTTGATGTCGGCGGCGTCCGCATCGGTCGGTATGAGCAGGGTCGGTGCTTCGGAAGCGGACGCCTTGTAGCGCTCGAAGCGGTAGCTGCCGAGACCGTAGCCGAGCGCCAGCCGGTTTGCCGTCAGCGGCGCGGTCTCGATGTGCCAGTCGCCGGCCGGCAGCGTCCGGGCGAGCTTGCCCGTCAGGAACGGCGCGTCGGAGGGATTCTTGCCGAGGCCGAACAGCGCGCCGCCGAGGTGCCCGTCCGCCGTCGGCACCATCAGCAGCGCGCCCGATTCGGCCTTGAAGCCGGCCTTTCGCGCCCAGTCGAGCGCGATCGGGTCGATCGTCCCGGTCTCGATATGGGCCGGCGTGATCGCGAAGATCGGCAACGTCCTGCCGTTCTTCGTGTTGAAGGGAGAGGGCCGGTCGATGAACTGGAAGGGGGCCATGGCGCAACCTTTGAAGAGAGCTTCAGAATCGGGGCAATTAACACTCTGTTAGGGTTAACAGATTATTGCTGGAGTGGAGATTGCGGCGTGATTCCTTAACCGCCGCAAGATGCGGAAATCGCTTCGGGGACCGTACATGGCCGCTTGCCTTACATCACTTCGCTCAGCGCTCCTTACGGGCGCGGCACTGGTTGCCATCGGCGTTGCGGTGGCGGGGTGCGCCGGCAAAAGCAACATCACCACCGGTTCCGTCCCGAAGAGCTCGAAGCCGATCGGCGAGATGAATGCGACGGAGCTGCGCAATGCCGCCGACAGCATCGGCCAGGCCTACGAGAAGAACCCGAGGGATCCGCAGGTCGGCATGAACTATGCCAACGTCCTGCGCATGAACGGGCGCAACGAACAGGCGCTCGCCGTCATGCAGCAGGTCGCCATCAGCAATCCGAGCAACCGCGAGGTGCTTGCCGCCTACGGCAAGGCGCAGGCGGCCGCCGGCCAGCTCGAACAGGCGCTGAACACGATCCTACGCGCCCAGACGCCGGACCGGCCGGACTGGCGGCTGAAGTCGGCGGAAGGCGCGATCCTCGACCAGCTCGGCCGCTCGGGCGAGGCGCGCCAGCGTTACCGCGAGGCGCTCGACCTCAACCCGAACGAACCTTCGGTCCTCTCCAATCTCGGCATGTCCTACGTGCTGGCCAGAGACCTCAAGACGGCGGAAACCTATCTGCGCTCGGCCGTCGCGCAGCCCGGCGCCGACAGCAGCGTGCGCCAGAACCTCGCGCTCACCGTCGGCCTGCAGGGCCGCTTCCAGGAGGCGGAGACCATCGCGCGCCAGGAACTGACCGCCGCGCAGGCCGAGGCGAACGTCGCCTACCTTCGTTCGATGCTCACCCAGCAGAATGCCTGGAAGAAGCTCGCTGCCGACGACAGCGGCAACACGAATTAACCTCCCGCGTCTCCTCCCAAGGACGCTTATCGCCCCGGCCGATGTCTCGACCGGGGCGTTTTTTTGCGCGTCGTCGTCCATGTACGGTCAAAAGCGGTCGGCGACCTGGATGCCTGCGGGGCCGAGGATGACGGCGACCAGCACGGGAAGGAAGAAGAGGATCATCGGCACGGTCAGCTTCGGCGGCAGCGCGGCGGCCTTCTTCTCCGCCTCGTTCATGCGCTGGTCGCGGCATTCCTGCGCCAGGACGCGCAGCGCCTGGGCAAGCGGCGTGCCGTAGCGCTCCGCCTGGATGAGGGCCTGCGTGACCGATTTGACCGTGTCGAGGCCGATGCGGTTGCCGAGGTTTTCGTAGGCGACGCGCCGCTCCTGCAGGAAGGAGAGCTCGGCCGTGGTGAGCACCAGCTCCTCGGCGAGTTCCGGCGAGGCCATGGTGATCTCGTCCGCCACGCGCTTGAAGGCGACCTCGATGGAAATGCCCGATTCCACGCAGATCAGCATGAGGTCGAGCGCATCCGGCCAGGCCCTGCGGATCGACTGCTGGCGCTTCGTCACCTTGTTGGAGATGAAGATGTTGGGCGCATAGAAGCCGATATAGGCGATGACGACGGTCGCGAGTATGCGCATCGGCAGCGGCTTGTCGCCGAGAAAGCCGAGATAGAAGATGTAGAAGGCGGCGATCGCCAGGAAGACGAATGGCAGGATGAAACGCGCGAAGAGGAAGACGTTGAGCGCGTTCTGCGAGCGGTAGCCCGCCTGCCTCAGCCGGTTCATCGTGTTGGCGTCGACCAGCGCCTCGCGCAGGTTCAGCCTTTCGACGATCTGGCGCACGGACGTGTTGTGCTGCGCACGCAGCGACGCCTTGCTCTGGGCGGCTTCGGCGTTGAGGCGTGCACGCTCGCGGGCGCGCATCTGCTCGCGCTCCAGCGCCACGGCCTTCATGCGCTTTTCGAGGTCGCCGCGCTCGAAATAGGGTGCCGCGAGCGTATAGAAGGTCGCGAGAACCGCAATCATCACGAAGGCGGGGAGAAGGACTGCTGGATCGGTAAGCATGGCAATCATGATCCGCGCTCCTAGATGTCGAAGTTGATCATGTTGCGCATCACGAGAATGCCGATCGACATCCAGACGGCGGAAATCCCGAGGATGAGGTGACCGCGTGAATCCTGGAACAGGATCATGATGTATTCCGGTGACGTCAGGTAGACGAGGAGCGCCACGATGAACGGCAGCGCGCCGATGATCGCGGCCGAGGCCTTGGCCTCCATCGACAGCGCGTTGACCTTGGCGCGCATCTTGCGGCGCTCGCGCAGCACGCGGGAGAGGTTGCCCAGCGCTTCGGAAAGGTTGCCGCCCGCCTGGCTCTGGATGGCGATGACGATCGAGAAGAAATTGACCTCCTGCAGCGGAATGCTGGTGAACATGCGCGCGCAGGCTTCCGGCACGCTGAGGCCGACCTGCTGGGATTCGACGACCTTGCGGAATTCCGTCTTCACCGGCTCCTGGCCCTCGGCGGCGATCAGCCGCAGGGCGTCGGTCAGCGGCAGGCCTGACTTGATGGACCGCACCATGACGTCGAGCGAGTTCGGAAACTCCTCGAGAAACTTGTTCAGGCGGCGCTTGACCAGGAAGCCGACCAGCCAGCGGGGAATGCCCGCGGCGGCGATGAAGGCGATGCCGAGCGAGACGAGAAGGCCCGTGCCGGCCAGAAGCGACAGCACGAAGGCAAAGAGGCCGAGGACGGCACTGAGGAGGTAGAACTGGGTCTCGCTGATCGAAAGGCCGGCCTGAACGAGCTTCGCCTTCAGCGTGGCGGCGACGCGCTTGGTCTGTTCCTGCTGCCTCTTCTCCAGGTCCTTCAAGGATTCCTGCACCGACTTGCGGCGCTTAGAGAGCTCTTGCATGCGGTCGCGCGCCGCCTTCGCCTTGGACTGGTCGGTCTCGGCCGCCTGCACGCGGCGGACGCGGCTTTCCGCCTTCTTCTGGGCCTCGATGCGCGAGAAGAGCACGCCATAGGCAAGGCCGGCGGTGGAAAGCGCCGCCAGCGCGAAGATCGCCACGATGGTGATATCCATTCCGAACATCCGCGCGTCACCCGCCCCTTACGGCTTCTCCATCGCGTCGAGCGTTGCCGCCAGGCGCTTGTCCTCGTTGAAATAGCGGGCGCGGTCCCAGAAATGCGGCTTGCCGATGCCGGTGCCCTTGTGCTGGCCGATGATGCGGCCGTTGGCATCTTCGCCCTGGATCTCGAAGCGCATCAGGTCCTGCGTGACGATGACGTCGCCTTCCATGCCGATCACCTCCGTGATGTGGGTGATGCGGCGCGAGCCGTCGCGCAGGCGCGAGGCCTGGATGATGATGTCGATGGAACCGGCGATGATCTCGCGCACGGTCTTGGCCGGCAGCGTGTAGCCGCCCATCGCGATCATCGATTCCATGCGGCTGAGGCATTCGCGCGGCGTATTAGCGTGGATCGTGCCCATCGAGCCGTCGTGACCGGTGTTCATCGCCTGGAGCAGGTCGAAGACCTCCGGTCCGCGCACTTCGCCGACGATGATGCGTTCGGGACGCATGCGCAGGCAGTTCTTGATGAGGTCGCGCATGGTGATCTCGCCCTCGCCCTCGATGTTCGGCGGACGGGTTTCGAGGCGCACCACATGCGGCTGCTGCAGCTGGAGTTCGGCCGAGTCCTCGCAGGTGATGACGCGCTCGTCGGGATCGATGTAGCGCGTCAGGCAGTTGAGCAGCGTCGTCTTGCCTGAGCCCGTGCCGCCGGAGATGACGAGGTTGCAGCGCACGCGGCCGATGATCTGGAGCAGCGTCGCGCCTTCCGGCGTGATCGAGCCGAACCGCACGAGCTGGTCGAGCGTCAGCTTGTCCTTCTTGAACTTGCGGATGGTGAGCGCGGTGCCGTCGATGGCGAGCGGCGGGGCGATGACGTTGACGCGCGAGCCGTCCGGCAGGCGCGCGTCGCAGATCGGGCTCGATTCGTCGACGCGGCGGCCGACCTGGCTGACGATGCGCTGGCAGATGGAGAGGAGCTGGGCGTTGTCGCGGAAGCGGATTTCCGATTCCTGCACCTTGCCGCCCACTTCGATATAGGTCTTGCCGGCGCCGTTCACCATGATGTCGGCGATGTCGTCGCGTGCCAGCAGCGGCTCCAGCGGGCCGTAGCCGAGAACGTCGTTGCAGATGTCGTCGAGCAGCTCCTCCTGCTCGGAGATCGACATCGCGAAATTCTTGATCGTGATGATGTCGTTGACGATGTCGCGGATTTCCTCGCGCGCGCTCTCCGTATCGAGCTTGGCGAGCTGCGACAGGTCGATCGTGTCGATGAGCGCGGAGAAGACCTGGCTCTTGGTGTCGTAGTAGTCCTCCGTGCGCGGCGTGCGGCGGCGAACGGCCGCGGCGGGCGCAGGAGCCACCAAGGGAGGAGGCGCAGGTTCGAAGACGGGTTGGGCCGGGGCCGCGGCGACCGGCCGCTCGGCCGTTACCGTCGTGGCGGCCGCGGGCACGGCATGGGTCGCCTGACCCGTCGTGCCGCTCTTGCCGAAACCTTCATTGCCACGTTTGCCGAACATGCAGCTTCATCCAGTCTGTTGCATCGCCCTTCAGGGCCTACTTGCGTCCGAGCAGGCCCAGCATCTTGCCGAGCCCGGCCTTCTTGGGTTTCTTCACCGTCGCACGGCCCGTCACGAGGTGGGCGATCTGCGAAAAGGTCTCCGCCGTCGGCGACTTACGATCCATCTCGGTGATCATGCGCCCGCTGTTGGCGGCCGTGCCGAAAAGCTGCGCGTCGAAGGGAATGATCGCGACCGGCTCGATGCCGAGCGGTTCGCAGAAGTCGGCGGGCGCGATTTCCGGGCGTTTCGGCAGGCCGACCTGGTTGAGGATCAGGTGCGGCGGCTTGTCGTTCGGCCGGAGCTTCTTCAGCGCGTCGAGCATGTTCTTCGCGTTGCGCAGGTTGGCAAGGTCCGGCACGGCCGTGATGACCAGCTCGTCCACCTCGGAAAGCAGCGCGCGCGTCCATTCCGACCAGGCGTGCGGCACATCGAGCACGGTCACCGGCGCGCTGCGCTGGAGCACCTCCAGAACCGGCTGGAAGGAGCCGCGCTCGAGATCATAGCCGCGGTCGAGCATGGAGGGAGCGGCCAGCAGCGAAAGATGCTCGGAGCACTTGGCCAGCAGGCGATCGAGGAAGACCTCGTCCAGGCGCTCCGGCGCATAGATCGCCTCGGAAATGCCCTGCGGCGGATCCTGGTCGAAGTCGATGTTGGCCGTGCCGTAGGGCAGGTCGAGATCGGCGAGGATCACCTCGGTCTGGAACAGGTTGGAAATATCGAAGGCGCAATTGTGCGCGATCGTCGATGAGCCCGATCCCCCCTTTGCGCCGATGAAGGCGACGGTGCGGCCAAGAGGCTCGGCATCCGGATCGACGAAGATCGCCGCCATGGCATTCAGCACCTCGGCCATCCCGACGGGGCCGACCATGTATTCGGAGATGCCGTTGCGGATGAGCTCACGGTAGAGCGGGATATCGTTGTAGCGGCCGACGATGATGACCTTGGTGCTCGGATCGCACACTTCGGCGAGCGGGGCGAGCTCCGCCATGATGCCGCGCGGCTCCGTCGAGGTCTCAAGGATCAGGAGGTTCGGCGTGGGAGCGGAGGCGAACATGTTGGCTGCCGCCGCGATGCTCGCGCTCGATATCCTGAGGCTCACCTTCGCCATGCGCCGGTCCTGCCCGCACCGCTCCATGGTGCGCAGCATCGCCTCGCTCTCGCAGAAGGCATGCACGGAGATGCGCGGCAACGGACGCACGGCCTCGAGGTCCGCCGAGCGAACCATCTCGTCCGGCTGCTCCGGTGCGGCCTCAATACTATAATCGACTGTGCTCATCGTCATATCCGTTCCTGATGTCCGGCGGACCGGATGTCTCTGTTGCCTGTAACGCCCAGCATCAGAACTCCGGTTGTCCCACGTCACGGTAATCCTGGATCACTAGGTTACGCTGCTCAGCGTCGATCGGCGTCATGCCGCGCGGCTGGACCAGATCCATCGGATTGGCGACTTGGGCAGCGAGGTTCGCCTGCGAGGCGCAGCCGAAGTTGTGGTAGTTCCGATTCTCCATCGTGTTCACCACAAGATCCTCCGGCCATTCACCGCACGGACCGGCGTTTGCCGTAATCGCGAAGAATGCAAGGCGGATCGGTGCCGAGGCGCCATAGCCAGCCGCGTCGTAGCGCGTCATGATCACTTGGTCGCGTCTGACTCCCGCCGCGATCAGCGTGGCGCGAATCTCCTTGCCGAGGCGCTGTGCCGTCGCCGCATTAACAGATCCGAGCGGCAGCATGACCTGCACCGCCCCACGCGACTTAGCGGCGTGGTCGGCGGCAAAGCCGCGAATATTGTCCCGCACGGCGATCGTCAGCTCGCGGTCGCCGGTGGCGATCGGGATGTCCATCGTTTGGGCCGTTTCAGTCAAGATAATTGGATGACGCGTGCGGTAGTCATCCGGAATGGAACCCGTCACAGAACGGACCCGGTTTCCGCAGCCGGAAAGCATCGCGGCGGAGAGAAGCAGCGTCGCGAGCATGGGCAAACTCTTGGACATGGCATAGTTCCTTGCCGGAGGGCGGGTCTTTCTGATCGTGTCGCGCATGTCCCGCCTCATCACTTGTAAATAAAGCCGATGGAGCCGTGGTACTTGCCGGCCGGCATAGCGTTCTCCTTGCGGCCGTAGATATTGTTCACCCGCCCGAGGAAAAAGCCCGCAGCATCATTCGCCGCGTTGAAATTGTCATCGGGACGCGACAGCGCGGTACGCGCCACCGGCCGCACAAGATAGGGCGTCGCGATGATAACCATTTCCGTCTCGTTGCGCACAAAGTCCTTCGAGCGGAAGAGCGTGCCGAAGATCGGAACCTTCGAGAGGCCTGGCAGGCCGGACATGGCTTGGCGGATATTGTCCTGCACGAGGCCCGCAATCACGATGGAACCGCCGGAGGGAAGCTCCACGCTCGTCGTCGCCTCGCGGCGGCGGATCGAGAGATAGGTGGCTCCTGGCATATCCGCGCGGGTGTTGCCGGTGACGGCGGAGCCTTCATAGGTGGGTTCGGAGACTTTTGTCTCGATCCGTAGGCTGATGCGTCCGGCGGACAGCACGACGGGGCGGAAGTTCAGTTCGATGCCATACTCGACCGTTTCGACTTGGCGGTTGAGCACGAGGCGTTCCCTGCCGGTCACGGAATTCTCTTCCGTGTTGATGGATTGCGTGCCGCTGAGGCGATACTCGCCACCCACCTTGAATCGCGCGGCTTCGCCCGAGATCGCCGTCAGGCTCGGCTCGGCCAGCGTGCGCATTACGCCTGCCTGCTCCATGGCGTTCAGATAGCTCGCAAACCCCATGCTCCCCGATCCGAGCGCGCCCGAAAGCAGGGCCGATGTGGGGTTGACCGCAGAGCCGAGATTTGTCGGATTGGCGAAACTGATACCATTGCCGCTCGTGCTGCTGTAGACGCTGCCGTTGAAGCCGAGCTGTTTCAGCACCTGGCGGCTGACCTCGGCGACCGTGACCTTGAGCGTCACCTGGTCCTCGCCTTCGATCTTGAGCATATTGACCACTTGGGAGCGCTGGCGCACCTCGCCGAAGATTGCAGCGTCACCATTGTTGCCTTGGGCGGTGATGTTGCGGGTCGTCGCCTCGCCGCCCTGCAGGAAGATTTCCGCAAGGCGTGTCGCCTGAGTGGCGTCTTGCGGCGTACGGACTGTACCGTTCAAAACGATATTATCCGAGATGATCTCAACCTCGATATCGGAGTCGGGAATGAAGCGGCGCAGATTCGCTTGAAGCCCATCGATGTCGCGTTCGACGTTAAGGTCGATGCTGACGATTTCCTCGCCGTTGGGACCGAAGACGAAGATGTTGGTCTGGCCGACCTCCTTGCCGAAGAGATAGATACGGCGCGAAGTACGTGTGACGGCGTCCGCCTTGACTGGATCGGCTACGAGGATGTCATGGGCGTCGGTCGGCAGGTCCACCACCACCGCCTTATTTAGTCCGAGCTTCACCGCCTTGCGGGCGCCAGGGCCACTCTCCTGGATGCGGATGACCGATGCGGTCGCCGCCTTGGCGATCGCGACGGGCTGACCGGTGGCAATGGCCGCCGGCAGGCCGGAAAACGCCAGGCAGAAGCTCATCCCGCCGGCGACAGAAGCCCGAAAAGTTCTTGCGATTCCAAACACGGTCAGCTCCTGGTCATTGCTGCGTTGCGGCCGGCGCGGCGCCGTTGACGATTGTACCGGTCTTGATCACCTGGACCTGCGGCGTGCCGTCGCCGCCGCTGAGCAGGTGGTCGGCCGCGCCGGTGTCGGGCTCCTGCGCGTCCGCGACGCTGCGCAGCGCCAAAGACAGGCGTTCGGCCATCTGCTGGGCGACGGCGATCACCTTGGTCTGGTCGGGCGTGAGCTCGAGCGTGGCGGTGGTGCCGACGACGGCCTTGGAGCCGTCCGGATTTTCCTGGATCTGCTGGTCGATCGCGAGAACGCGCACATTGGACAGCACGGTCTCCGTGAGGTAGGCGCTCGCTTCCCCCTTGCGCACCATGATGACGTCGACGCGGTCGTTCGGCAGGATGAAACCGCCGGCACCCGTGGCGACGGAAATTTCCGTCGCCACAGCCCTTTTGCCTGAAGGCAGCAGCGACGACATGATGCGGCTGGACGAGTCGGCGATCTTTTCCTGGCGGATCGGCTCGCCGTTTAAGATCGGCATGCGGGCGATGGCGCCCGCGAGGGCTTCCATTGCGTCCGGCCGATTCTGATCGGTGATGAAACCCTCGACGACGGACCCTTCCGGCCAGGCCGCCCAGGCGAGCACCTCGGAATTGAGCCGCGAGCCCACCGGCAGGCTTTCCTTGGCGACCAGCACGTTGATGGTCGGTTCGCGCTCGACGACGGTCTCGGTCTGCACCACCGACTTGCCGCCGCCACGGGCGATCTGCAAGGCGAGGAACCCTGCAACGCCCGCCGAAACGACGGCCACTGCCAGAATGATGATTCGCGCCGGTCTCATGTGGTTTCCCTGGATGCGGACTGTTCTATCCGCCCACATTGACCGGCAAAGGTGTAATTATGGTTAATGAGCGCCTTACGAGTATGGTTAACGGCAGGTTAGCGGAGCGCCATAGGCTGATGCACGATGAAAACCCGCTTTCCGTACGACCTACAGAGCTTAGTTGCCGAGAACGGCGAGCATCAGTGGAGAGGATGGATATGCGGCGAAAGCTGCCAAGCCGATGGCGATGCCATACGGCACTTTCTTGGCCGTCATAAGGTGTGCCGGAACGGGCAGACCGGAAGCCAGGATAGTATCGGCATGCGAACGAAGGGACAGGATGCCCAGCGTAAGAATACCGCCAAAAAAGGAGACATAAACCAGATATTCAATGAGAGAGAAGGTCATCCCGAACCAAACGGCACTCGCAGTCAATAGCTTCGCATCGCCACCGCCCATGATGTTAAGCGCGAAAAGTACGAAACAAGCCGAGAAGACGAGTAGTCCGGCGCCTAGATGACCCGCGATCTGTGAAAAATCCATGCCGGCGAGTGGCGCAACCAAGATAAAGGCGCCGAGCAGTATTACTGACACCCTGTTCGGAATTGTCATGGTGAAGAAATCGGAGAAAGTGGCCATGGCAAGGCAGAGAGGAAAAACGACAAAAATAACAGCGTTTACCATTGACGTGCTCCGATTGAGAAGATCTGCCCAGCCGACTTTAAGATGAACTAAACGCGTAAAGCGCTTTCCAAAAAACAAACCGCCCCCTAGCCGGAGGCGGTTTGTCGAGCCAACCAAGGTTTGAAGCTCTTACTTCTTGAAGTTAAGCGTCTTGGACAGTTCGTTGAACTGGTTGTTCAGCGAGCCGCCGAGCGCGGTTGCGCCGGTGATGAGGGCGACGGAAATCAGGGCGGCGATCAGGCCGTATTCGATGGCGGTTGCGCCAGACTCGTCCTTCATAAGACGAGCGAAAATCTTGGTCATGGTACTCTCCTAGCTCCACGGTGTTGGTTCAGCACGTCCGCCAACTGTTTCCGTTGTTCGGATGACTGCAACCTACAGGCAGGCCATTTCCATCGGCTTAAGGAAATCGGTTAACGAAGCCTTATCGTCCGGCTACCGGATATATGGTTATACATCGGTTAATTTGCTCGTATATCCGCATTCCGACCCCGTTTTCGCTGTTTATGCCGCCAAGGCCGGCGATGAGCGCTAGAGTTGAAATGAGAATGCCGGCGACCTCCTTAAATCTTCATTCACCATTCGCAGCGATGCTGTGCGTGTTTTCTTGTCGGGATGACTGTTTATGGGACGCGACCGGACCCTCGCTGCGGGCGCAGCAAAGCTTGCGACGATTGCCTTTGTCTTGCTGTCTACTGCCGCCAATGCCGCGGCGGAGGAGCATTTCCTTCGCGTCTACATGGATCATGCGCGCGTGCTCCGGCTGGACCGGCCCGTCAGCAAGGTGATCCTGGGCAATGCCGAGGTCGCCGACGCGACGGTGGCCGACGCACACACGATCGTCCTGACCGGCCGCAATTTCGGAACGACCAACCTCGTGCTGCTCGACGCCGACGGCAACGCGATCGTCGACGAGCGCATTCTCGTGTCGATCGATGAAGGCAACACCGTGCGCGTCTTCCGGCAGACGGATCGATCCGTCCTTTCCTGCACGCCGAATTGCGAGGAGCATGTCGCCAAGACCGGCAGCGGCGGTTGACGCCATGTCCCGCACAGGGCGTGCGAATACGGGAACCCTTTCAAATCTTCCCTGCCCCGCACACGAAATATAAACGGTCTGCCGCGTAATCTCGTCATCTCAAGGATTTGGGAACGGATCGCGATGTCGCTCGATCATGACGCAACCACTCGACGCCGGCGGATGACGGGCCTGTTTGGCCGCCTCTTCGCCCGCCGGGATGGCGCGACGGCCATAGAATTCGCAATTCTCGCCATCCCCTTCTTCGTGATCATCTTCGCCTCGATCGAGACCTTCATCGCCTTCACGGGCGAGCAATTGCTGGCAAATGCAACGGAAACAATGGCGCGCAAGATCCGCACCGGCGAGATCCGTGCCACCACACCCAATGCAGAACAGACGTTCCGGGCGGAGTTCTGCGAAGAAATCAAGATATTGATGCCCTGCTCCGGCAAGCTCTTTCTCGACGTGCGCAGCTTCGACAAGTATTCCGACATTCCGGCTGCCGTTCCCCTTGTCGATATGGACCTCGACACGAACAGCTTGAGGTTCGCTCCCGGCGGCAAGAAGTCTATCAACATCGTGCGCGCCTACTACCGATGGGATGTTGTGACGGATCTCGTGCGCCCCCTGATTGCTAACATCCAGTCGGCTGACGGCTCCCGGCGGAACTACCTGATGGTGGCAACCACCGTCGTCCAGAACGAGGACTATCCGTGATGAAAGGAGAAACTTCGTCTGCGGAAACCGGGCGGGACGGAAAGCAGTTGGGTAGAGGGGTGCTCCTTCGGCTGCGCCGTTTTGTCGACGACCGCCGCGGGGTCGGCGCGATCGAATTTGCGATCGTCGCGCCACTGTTGATCATGACCTATATCGGCGCCTTCGAGATCTCGGTCGCCATCGCCATGTCGCGCAAGGTCAGCCGGGCCTCCAGTACCGTCTCCGACCTGCTGACGCGGAACGAAACGACGAACCTGGCGACGCTCGATTCGATGAAGGATGTCACGAAGAACGTCATCGCCCCCTTTTCCCAGGAAGGCTACACGCTGAAGATCACCGGCATCGCCGTGGATGCCGACGGCAATGCGACCGTCGCCTGGTCGCGTGACCAGAAGGCGGCTTCACCTTATTCCAAAAACGGCCCGGTCACGCTGCCCGCGAACATGGATGCGAGGAGCACCTTCATCGTGCGCACGGAGCTCACCGTGCCGCATACGATCCTTCTGATGGCACCGGGATTGAGCTCCAGCCTCAACAAGATCAACCTCTCCAAGACGAGCTACTTCCGCCAGCGTACCGGCGAAAGGATCACGTGCAGCGACTGCTGATACCACCTCCACAGCTCAATTTCGCTTGAACGCCCTGCCGCGCCCGTGCCATGTCACGCAGATGCGGACAGTCGGCAGGTGATCCATGGCGCGAGCCTTTCTCTTCGTTCTCGATTCCTTCGGCATCGGCGGCGGACCGGATGCGGCGGCCTTCGGCGATCTCGGCTCCGACACGCTCGGCCATATCGCCGAGTTCTGCGCAGCGGGCGTCGCCGACCGGCCCGGCCTCCGGCAGGGGCCGCTGAAGCTTCCCAACATGTCCGCACTCGGCCTGCTGCACGCCGCTCGCGCCGCGACCGGCCGGTTCCCGCAGGGCATGGACGTGCCGCAGCGCGTCTTCGGTTATCACGGCGCGGCGAGCGAAGTGTCGAACGGCAAGGACACGCCCTCCGGCCACTGGGAGATCGCCGGCACTCCCGTCACCTTCGACTGGAGCTATTTTCCCGCAGAGGGCGATGCGTTCGAGCCTGCGCTCGTGGAAGCCATCTGTACGGCCGGCGGCGTTCCGGGCATCCTCGGCAATTGCCATGCCTCCGGCACCGAGATCATCGCCCGGCACGGCCAGGAGCATATCCGCACCGGCAAGCCGATCTGCTACACTTCCTCCGACTCCGTCTTCCAGATCGCCGCGCACGAGAAGCATTTCGGCCTCGACCGCCTGCTCGCCTTTTGCGAGATTGTGCGAAAGATCCTCGACGAGCGGCCCGGCGGGCGCATCGGCCGCGTCATCGCCCGCCCCTTCCTCGGCGAGACGCCGCAGACCTTCGAGCGCACGGGCAACCGGCGGGACTACTCCGTGCTGCCGCCGGAACCGACCCTGCTCGATCGGCTGACCGAGGCCAGCCGCACGGTGCATGCCGTCGGCAAGATCGGCGACATCTTCGCCCATCAGGGCATCGGAACGCTCACCAAGGCGAACGGCAACATGGCGCTCTTCGACGCCACGCTGCGCGTGATGGACGAAGCGAAGGACGGCGACCTCGTCTTCACCAATTTCGTCGATTTCGACATGCTCTACGGCCACCGGCGCGATGTCGCCGGTTATGCGGCGGCGCTCGAGGCCTTCGACCGGCGCCTGCCGGAACTGGACCGCAAGCTCAAACCCGGCGACATCGTGATCCTCACCGCCGATCACGGCTGCGACCCGACCTGGCGCGGCACGGACCATACGCGCGAGCGCGTGCCGATCATGAGCTTCGGCCCCGGCCTCCGCTCGCGGCTCATCGAAACCCGCACCACCTTCGCCGATATCGGCGAAAGCGTCGCCCGGCATCTCGGCATCCCGCCGGGACCGCACGGAAGGAGCTTCCTGTGACCATAGCCATGCCGAAGGCGGAGCTGCACTGCCATATCGAGGGCGCCACTCCCCCCGCGCTCGCGCTGGCACAGGCGCAGCGCTATGATATCGACACCTCCGCCTTCATCCGCGACGGTGCCTATGCCTGGCGGGATTTCACCAGCTTCGTCGAGAGCTACGACGCGACGGCCAACCTCTTCCGCACGGAGGACGATTATGCCCTTCTTGCGGAAACCTATCTCACCGAGATCGCCGAAGCCGGCGCCATCTACAGCGAGCTGATCGTCTCGCCCGACCAGGGAGATGCCGTCGGCATCGGCGCCGACGCCTATATCCGCGGCCTTGCGGAGGGAGCCGAAAGGGCGAAGGCCAAGACCGGCATCGAAACGCGGCTGCTCATCGTCGGCATCCGCCATTTCGGGCCGGAGCGCGTCGTGAAGGCCGCGCAATACGCCGCGCGACGGCCGCATCCGCTGATCACCGGCTTCAACCTTGCCGGCGAGGAGCGCATGCACCGTGTCGCCGACTTCGCCCGCGCGTTCGACATCGCCCGTGATGCCGGTCTCGGCATCACCATCCACGCCGGCGAGCTTTGCGGCGCCTTCAGCGTGCGCGACGCGCTCGACCACGTCCGCCCTTCGCGCATCAGCCACGGCGTGCGCGCCATCGAGGATGTCGATCTCGTCAGGCGGCTGGCGGACGACGGCGTGGTGCTGGAAGTCTGCCCCGGTTCGAATATCGCGCTGAACGTCTTTCCGGATTTCCAGAGCCACCCGCTGCGCGCCCTTCATGCGGCCGGCGTGCGCGTCACGCTCAATTCGGACGACCCGCCCTTCTTCCACACCTCGCTCGCCCGCGAATACGAGATCGCCTCCACCGTCATGGGCTTCAGCGGCGAGGACATCCTCGGCATGACGCGCACCGCCATCGAGGCGGCCTTCGTCGACGAGCCGACGCGCCGGAGGCTGCTTTCCCGCCTGTAATGCACAGGCGGCTGGGGATGGTGCGCGCGGCCGGCGCTCTTCTCTTGCAGGCCCCGGCCGTTCCGTGGAAAAAGAAGTGTTCACTTACTTCTGGGAAGGTTGGCCATGGACGGCGTCACAGTCATCGATCACCCGCTCGTGCAGCACAAGCTGACCATCATGCGCAAGAAGGAAACGTCCACCGGCAGTTTCCGGCGCCTGCTGCGCGAAATCTCGACGCTGCTCTGCTACGAAGTCACGCGCGACCTGGAGCTTACGACCGCACGCATCGAGACGCCGCTCGAAGAGATCGATGCGCCGGTCCTGGAGGGCAAGAAGCTCGTCTTCGCCTCGATCCTGCGCGCCGGCAACGGCCTCCTGGAAGGCATGCTGGAGCTGGTGCCGTCCGCCCGCGTCTCCCATATCGGCGTCTATCGCGACCATGAGACGCTGGAGGCGGTCGAATATTTCTTCAAGGCGCCGGACAGCATCGACGAGCGACTCGTCATCGTCGTCGACCCGATGCTGGCGACCGGCAACTCGGCCATCGCCGCCATCGACACGCTGAAGGGACGCGGCGCGAGGAACATCCGTTTCCTCTGCCTGCTGGCGGCCCCGGAAGGCATCAGGAGCTTCCGCGAGCACCATCCGGACGTGCCGGTCTACACCGCCTCCATCGACCGCCAGCTCAACGAGAAGGGTTATATCGTGCCCGGCCTCGGCGACGCGGGCGATCGCATGTACGGCACGAAGTGACGCTTTCCTTCGCGGTTTAACCCGCCGTTCACCAAGCGCGTAAAAGATCGTGGAAGGGGGCGGCCCCAGGCGGCGCTTTTGCCGTCCGTTAGCCGGGGCCGTGCTATTTCGGGACAAATCCTCCCGGAGACAGCCCCATGTTCGTTCGCAGCCTTGTTTTTGTCGTCGGTTCCGTCGTCGCCGCAGCCGCTTTCGTGCCCGGCATAGCGACCCGCTATCTCGAAACGACAGGGAACGGCGCGCCCGAAACGAAGATCGAGAAGGTCGCCGTTCAGACCGGGCAGGGCGCGGCGCGCTACACCGGCAATCGCAGCGCCGTCATCAGCGCCGATGCGAACGGCCATTTCACCGGCCTCTTTTCCATCAACGGCCGCAAGGAGGAGGGCATGGTCGATACGGGCGCCAGCATGGTCGCGCTCAACGTCTCGACGGCCCGTCGCATCGGCATCGACAGGGCCGACCTCGATTTCCGCTACGCCGTCGACACGGCGAACGGCAAGGCGCGCGCCGCCTATGTCCGCCTCGACAAGGTCGAGATCGGCCCGGTGCGCATCGAGAATGTCGGCGCCATGGTGCTGGAGGACAAGGCCCTTTCCGGCATGCTGATCGGCATGAGCTTCCTGAAGGCCCTGTCCTCCTACAAGGTGGAGGACGGCAGGCTGCACCTTACCCGCTGATGCGCGTCAGGATGTCCGGCGAAGCGCCGGCGGGTTCGGGCCCGATCCGGTAAAGGCCAGCGAGCCGCTCCGCCGCGCGTGCCGCATCCGCTTCGTCGGCGGCATGCACGCGGCCGATTTCCGCGCCACTGTCCACCTTCGCGCCGAGCGGCAACAACCGGTCGAAGCCGACGCGATGATCGACCCTATCGTCCGGCCGGCTGCGCCCGCCGCCAAGCTCGATGACGGCAAGGCCGACGCCGCGCGTGTCGCAGGACACGAGATAGCCGGCTTGCGGCGCCGCGACCGGGCGGATGATCGGTGCCGGCGCCAGACGGCTATCCGGTCTGTCCACGAGATCGGCGGGCCCGCCGAGCGCATGCACCATGCGGGCGAAGATTTCCGCCGCCGCGCCGCTGGCAAGCGCCCTGCCCGCCTTTGCCTCGGCAGCGGCCAGGTCCGTCTCCAGCCCGGACAGCACCAGCATCTCGGCAGCGAAGGCGAGCACGATGCGTTCGAGCCGCGTCCCCGCCTTCCCGCCCGTAAGAAAGGCGACGCAGTTGGCGACCTCGACGGCATTGCCTGCCGCATCGGCGAGCGGCTGGTTCATGTCGGTCATGAGGGCGGAGGTCTTCACGCCGGCGCCGTTCGCCACATCCACAAGCGAGCGGGCGAGCATCTCGGCTTCGGCCGCTTCCGTCATGAAGGCGCCATTGCCGACCTTCACGTCCAGGACGAGCGATCCAAGACCGGCGGCCAGCTTCTTGGAGAGGATGGAGGCGGTGATCAGCGGCACGGAATCGACCGTCGCCGTCACGTCGCGGATCGCATAGATACGCTTGTCGGCAGGCGCGAGATCCGCCGTCTGGCCGATGATCGCGCAGCCGACCTCCTTCACCGTGCGGCGGAAAAGATCGGCGGACGGCATGATGGCGTAGCCGGGAATCGATTCCAGCTTGTCCAGCGTGCCGCCGGTATGGCCGAGGCCGCGGCCGGAGATCATCGGCACGGCAAGCCCGCAGGCCGCCGCTATCGGCGCCAGCATCAGGGAAACATTGTCGCCGACGCCGCCGGTCGAATGCTTGTCGGCGATCGGCCGGTCGATGCCGGACCAGTCGAGCACGTCGCCCGAGTCGCGCATGGCGAGCGTCAGCGCCACCGTCTCGTCCCGCGCCATGCCGTTGAACCAGACGGCCATGGCAAAGGCCGCCACCTGTCCCTCCGAGACGCTGCCCTCGGTCACGCCGGCGACGAAGCGGGCGATCTCTTGCGGGGAAAGAGGCTCGCCGTCGCGCTTGCGGCGGATCGTCTCCTGCGGGAGCATATCAGTAGCTCGCCGGCGCAGCCGGTGCGGCCCCGCCGCCGAGAACGGCGAGAATGTCGCCGAGGAGGCCCGAGGCGCCGAAGCGGAAGGTCTTCGGCGTCGCCCAGCCTTCCCCGAGAATCGAGGCGGCGAGCGCGAGATAGGCGCCGGCATCGGCAACGGTCCGCACGCCGCCGGCCGGCTTGAAGCCGACCGGTTTGCCGCTGTCCCTGATCGCCGTCAGCATGACCTCGGCGGCCGGCAGGGTCGCATTGACGGCGACCTTGCCGGTCGAGGTCTTGATGAGGTCGCTGCCGGCGGCGATGGCAAGGTCCGAGGCCTTGCGGATGAGCGCCGGGTCGCCGATCTCGCCGGTCTCCAGGATCGTCTTCAGGATGACGGGCGGCGGAGAGGCGGCCTTCACCGCGGTCACCATCCCCGTCACCGCCGCCTCGTTGCCGGCGATGAGGGCACGGTAGGGGATGACGAGGTCGATCTCGTCGGCGCCGTCGGCGATCGCCTGCCGCGTCTCGGCCACCACGTCCGCAACGGCAAGCTCGCCGGAAGGGAAGTTGACGACGGTCGCGATCTTCACCGCATGATCCTTGCCCAGGATGCCGCGGGCCTGCGTCACGAAGCGCGGCCAGATGCAGATGGCGGCCGTGTTGCCGAAGGGGGTTTGCGCCTGGCGGCAGAGCTTTTCGATGGCGGCTGCGTCGCAGTCGTCTGTGAGGTCGGTCAGGTCGAGCAGCGAGAGCGCGGTCCCCGCCGTTTCCTTTGCGCTGTCCTCATGCATGGTCGCTGCCTCCGCCCGCGATCATTTCGGAAAGGATCGCAGCAAGCCGCCTACCGCCGATCGGGGCCATGTCCTTGGTCTCGTGATGGCTGAGCTCGGTGCCCGTCATGCCGGCGCCGAAATTGGTGATGACCGAAGCGGCCGCGACCCTGAGGCCGAGATGCCGGGCGATCAGCACTTCCGGCACGGTCGACATGCCGACGGCATCCGCGCCGAAGACGCGCGCCATGCGGATTTCCGCCGGCGTCTCGAAGCTCGGGCCGGAGAACCACATGTAGACGCCGGACGAAAGCGGGATGCCGAGCCTTTCCGCCGCCGCGTCCATGCGCGCGGCGAGGCCGGCGTCATAGGCATTGGTCATGCCGACGAAGCGGTCGTCGCCGTCGAGGCCGATCAGCGGGTTCGTGCCGGAGAAGTTGATGTGGTCGGCAATGCGCATCACCGAGCCGGGCGGCATGTCCTCGCGCAGCGACCCTGCCGAATTGGTGAGGATCAGCGAGGTGACGCCGAGCCCCTTCAGCACCTCGATCGGCGTGCGCATGGCATTGGCGTCGCCCCGCTCGTAATAGTGGACGCGGCCGGAGAGCATGATGACCGGCACATTGCCGAGATGCCCTATGACCAGCTCGCCCGCGTGCCCGGAGACGGTGCTGACCGGGAAGCTGGGCAGGTCCGAATAGGGGATGCGCAGCGGCTCGCGCACCGCCTCCACCAGCGCGCCGAGGCCTGAGCCGAGCACGATGCCGTAGCGCGGGAGCATGCCGCCGAGGCGGGAGATCAGGAGGTCCGTGGTCTGAATGCTCATCCGATGACATCCGTTTCGAAACTGTGCGGCAGCAGGTCCGCCATGGTGACGGTCTTCTTCACGCCGGTCTCGTCGCACAGGTAGATCGGCGTTTCGGCCGTCGCGAATTCCGCGATCTTCTGCCGGCAGCCGCCACAGGGCGGGCAGAGCGGCAGCTTTTCCGCGATCACCGCCATCTCGACGATCTTCTTCGCGCCGCCCATGATCATGTGGCTGATCGCCGTCGGCTCGGCGCACCAGCCCTGGGGAAAGGAGATGTTCTCGATATTGGCACCGGCATAGATCCTGCCGTCCTCGGCGCGGATCGCCGCGCCGACCGGGAATTTCGAATAGGGCGCATACGCGAGGCGCATCGCCGCGCGCGCCGCCTCGAAGAGGTCGTGGGACATCTTATCGCTCCTTGACGTAGGGCACGCCGCCGGCCTTCGGCGGAATGGCCTTGCCGATGAAGCCTGCGAGCAGGATCACCGTCAGGATATAGGGCAGCGCCTGCATGAGCTGTACCGGCACCCGGCCGATCAGCGGGAAGGCATAGCCCTGGTAGCGGATGGCGAAGGCATCGAGGAAGCCGAAGAGCAGGCAGGCGAACAGGATGTTCTTCGGCCGCCACTTGGCGAAGATGAGGGCGGCGAGCGCGATGTAGCCCTTGCCCGCCGTCATGCCTTTCGTGAAGCCGGCATTGGCCGCAAGCGAAAGGTAGGCCCCCGCGACGCCGCACAGGATGCCGCAGCAGATGACGGCGCGGTAGCGCAGCCAGATGACCGATATGCCGGCCGTGTCGACCGCGCCGGGATTCTCGCCGACGGCGCGAAGGCGCAGGCCGAAGCGCGTGCGGTAGAGGATCCACCAGCTCACAGGCACCATCAGGAAGGCGAGGTAGGTGAGCGGCGAATGGCCGGAGAGGAGGCCCGAATAGAGGGGACCGAGGACCGGCACCTCGCGCAGGCTGTCTGCGAAGGGCAGCTGGATCGTGCCGAAGCGACCATCCGCCGAAAGCGCCGGCGTGCGCCCGCCCTGGCGGAACCAGGCCTCGCCGAGGATGACCGTGGAGCCGGCGACGATGAAGTTGATCGCGACGCCCGAGACGATCTGGCTGCCGCGCTGGGTGATCGAGGCGTAGCCGTGCACCAGCGAGAGCAGCACGGAGACGAGGACGGCCGCGAAGAGCCCCATCGTCACGGACTGCGCGATATAGGCGACGCAGCCGGCGGCGAAGGCCGCGCCCAGCATCTTGCCCTCGAGGCCGATGTCGAAGACGCCGGCGCGCTCGGTGAAAAGGCCGGCAAGGGCAGCGAGGATCAGCGGCGTCGAGACGCGGACGGTCGACTGCGCCAGCTCGATGAAGACCTGGAAGAAATCCATGGCGTCAGGCTCCCTTGGTGGCGGCGACGTCGCGGCCCTTGGGCGACAGCCCGAGGACGATCCGCGTGATGGCCGGGCGGAACATGTGCTCGAGCGCGCCGGCAAAGAGGATCACAAGACCCTGGATGATGACGATCATGTCGCGCGAGATGGAGGGCATCTCGAAGGCGATTTCCGCCCCGCCCTGGTAGAGCATGCCGAAGAGCAGCGCGGCGGGGATGATGCCCGCCGGATGCGACCGGCCCATCAGCGCCACGGCGATGCCGACGAAGCCCGCCCCTTGCACGAAATCGAGCTGCATGCGGAACTGCTCGCCCATGATCGGGTTCAGCGCCATCATGCCGGCGAGCCCGCCAGAGATCATCATGGTGATGACGATGATCTTCGCCTCCTTGATGCCGGCATAGCGCGCGGCGGCCGGGCTGTGGCCCATCGTGCGCATCTCGTAGCCGAGTTTCGTGCGCCAGATCAGCACCCAGACGCCGAAGGCGGCGAGAAGCGCCAGCAGGAAGGAAATGTTGAACGGCGCCGAGCCGACGGAAAGGCCGAAGATCGACATCAGCCAGTCGAGCTTCGGCAGCTGCCCGCCCGCATCGAAGGTGCGGGTTTCGAGCGACATGGAGCCGAGCGGCTTGAACACCCGGTTCAAAAGGTAGTTCATCAGGCTCGCGGCGATGAAGTTGAACATGATCGTCGTGATGACGATATGGCTGCCCCGCCGCGCCTGCAGCCAGCCGGGGATCAGCGCCCAGAGCGCGCCGAAGAACGCGGCGCCGGCGATCGCGATCGGGAAGACGAGATACCAGGGCAAGGTGCGGTCGAAGGCAAGACAGGCGAGCGCCACGCCGATGCCGCCTATATAGGCCTGGCCTTCGCCGCCGATGTTGAAGAGCCCGCAATGGAAGGCGACGGCCACGGCAAGGCCCGTGAAGATGAAGGTCGTCGTATAATAGAGCGTGAAGCCGATATATTCGCCGCGCCCGAACGCGCCGTTGACCATGTGGTAGGCGGCCTCCAGCGGGCTTTCGCCGACGATGAGGACCACGAGGCCGGAAATCAGGAAGGCGACGGCGAGATTGACCAGCGGTATCAGGCCGTATTCGGCCCAGGCCGGCAGTTTCGCGTGAGGGACACTCATTCGGCGGCCTCCTTCCGGCCTTCCACACCGGCCATCAGGAGGCCGAGTTCTCCTTCGGTGGCATCCGGCGTGCGCTCGCCGACGACGCGGCCGGCGAACATGACGAGAATGCGGTCCGACAGCGCGCGGATCTCGTCAAGCTCCACCGAGACGAGCAGCACCGCCTTGCCCTGGTCGCGCATCTCGATGATGCGCCTGTGGATGAATTCGATCGCGCCGACGTCGACGCCGCGCGTCGGCTGGCCGATGATCAGCACGTCGGGATCGCGCTCCATCTCGCGTGCCAGCACGATCTTCTGCTGGTTGCCGCCGGAAAAGTTCGCGGTCTTCAGCCGCGCGTTCGGCGGGCGGATGTCGTAGGCGGCGATCTTCGCCTCGGCGTCCGCGCGGATGGCGTCGACGTCGAGCAGCATGCCCTTGCGGTATTTCGGATCGTCGTGATAGCCGAGGATGGCGTTCTCGCTTTCCTCGAACTTCAGGACGAGGCCGACATGGTGCCGGTCCTCCGGCACGTGGGCGAGGCCGCGCTTGCGAAGGTCCGCCGGGTCGGCATGGCCGGTGACGTCGATCGCGCTGCCACCCAGCAGCACCGTGCCGGACGCGGCGCGGCGGATGCCGGAGATCGCCTCCATGAGTTCCGACTGGCCGTTGCCGGCAACGCCGGCAATGCCGACGATCTCGCCGGCGCGGATGTCGAAGGAGACGTCGTCGACCATCGTCACGCCGCGGCTGTCGCGCACCGTGAGGTTCTTGACCGAAAGCTTCACGTCGGCGGGCTTGCCCTCGCCCTTCTCGACGCGCAGCAGCACGCGCCGGCCGACCATGAGCTCGGCCAGCTCCTCGACCGAGGTTTCCTTCGTCGTGCGTGTCGCCACCATCTCGCCGCGGCGCATGACGGAGACCTCGTCGGTGATCGCCATGATCTCGCGCAGCTTGTGGGTGATGAGGAGGACGGTCTTGCCCTCGGCCTTCAGCTGCCCGAGGATGCGGAAGAGATGGTCGGCTTCGGCCGGCGTCAGGACGCCCGTCGGCTCGTCGAGGATGAGGATGTCGGCCTTGCGGTAGAGGGCTTTCAGGATTTCCACGCGCTGCTGGAGCCCGACCGGCAGCTCTTCGATCAGGGCGTCCGGATTGACCTCCAGCGCATATTCCTTCTCGAGCCGCTTCAGCTCCGCGCGCGCCTTGGCGATGCCGGCATTGAGGATCTGGCTCTCCTCGGCGCCGAGCATGACGTTTTCCAGCACGGTGAAGTTCTCCACCAGCATGAAGTGCTGGTGGACCATGCCGATGCCGGCGGCGATGGCGGCATTGGGATCGCGGATACTGACCTTCTCGCCGTTGATCAGGATGTCGCCGTGATCGGCCTGGTAGAAGCCGTAGAGGATCGACATGAGGGTGGATTTTCCGGCACCGTTTTCGCCGATGATGCCGTGAATGGTGCCCTTGCGGACCTTCAGGTTGATGTTCCGGTTGGCGTGGACGAGGCCGAAGCTCTTGTCGATGCCCTTCAGTTCGATTGCCAATTCGTTCATGACGATCCACTCTTACGGGGATTTGCGGCCGACGGGCATCCCGCCTATCGGTCTTAGTCTTGTTGCTTCCGCAGCGCTTGTCCAGCCCGATTGCGGGCCCGCTCGTGCCCCGCTATAGCTCGTACCGCCGGCCCTGACCGACGAGGAGCGCCATGACCACGCCCGACCTTCCCGAAGAGACCCAGGCAGAGCGCATCGCCCGCCTGGAGGAGCATATCGCCCACCAGGCCAACACGATCGAGGACCTCTCCGACCAGCTCGCCGAGCAATGGCGCGCGATCGAACAGCTGCGGTCGAAGCTCGACCGGCTTACGGAACGTTTCCTCGCGCTGGAAGAGGGGGCCGTCGAGGCCCCGGCCATCAGCCGCCCGCCTCACTATTGAGGTCCGGGAAGGCGGAATCGGCCCGCCTGCTCTCGCAAACGGGCCGGTCGATGCCGCTTAATAGGGGCAGGTCTCGTCCGACATGTAGTCGTGTATCTTCACCGTGCCGGCGATGATGTCGGCGCGGGCCTTGTCGATCGCCGCCTTCATTTCCGGCGTGATGAGCGACGCGTTGTTGTCGTCCATCGCGACGTCGACGCCATCCTCCTTCAGGCCGAGCACGTTGACGCCGGGCTGGAACGTGTCGTTCTTGGCGGTGATGAACGCGTCGTAGACGGCGACGTCCACGCGCTTGACCATCGAGGTCAGCACCTTGCCCGGATGAAGGCCGTTCTGGTTGGAATCGACGCCGATGCCGAGCTTGCCGGCGTCGGCGGCAGCCTGCAGGACGCCCACGCCCGTGCCGCCGGCGGCGTGGTATACCACGTCCGAACCCTGGTCGAACTGGGACTTCGCGATCTCGCCGCCCTTGACCGGGTCGTTCCAGGCGTCCGGCGTCGTGCCCGTATAGGCTTCCAGGACCTTGACGTCCGAACCGACGGACTTGGCGCCGCCGATGTAGCCGCAGGCGAACTTGTGGATCAGCGGAATGTCCATGCCGCCGACGAAGCTGACGGTCTTCGTCTTGGAGGCCGTTGCCGCCATGATGCCGGCGAGCCACGAGCCTTCCTCTTCCTTGAAGACGACCGAGCGGACATTGGGCTTGTCGACGACCATGTCGATGATGGCGAACTTGGTATCGGGATATTCCGCCGCGACCTTCTCAAGCGCTGCGGACCAGGAGAAGCCGGCCATCACGATCGGGTTGTTGCCGTCGCCGGCAAAGCGCCGGAGCGCCTGCTCGCGCTGCGCATCGTTGGCGATTTCGAAGTCGCGGTATTCGATGCCGGTCTCGGCCTTGAACTTTTCCGCGCCGTTGTAGGCCGCCTCGTTGAACGACTTGTCGAACTTGCCGCCAAGGTCGTAGATGATTGCCGGCTTGATGTCCGCGGCGAGCGCGCTGGCCGACATGGCGGCCGTGGCAAGAAGGGTGAGAAGGGTTTTTTTCATTGTGCAGCCCTGTTCGCTATTGATCTTATAGGGACCTTCCGGCTGGCGCCTGCATGAGCGCGCAACGGAGCCACCGACCCTTTCCCTTGGGTCAGGCTGGCGGCATCCTTGCACGGCTCAGGGAAAAATTCACCAGAAATTTTTCAGTTGGTAAAAAATAGGAGCCGCCGCGGACGGGCATGGAAAAACCCCGTTCGCGGCGGCTTCGACCTGCCGAAAAATCAGGCGCGATCAACCGATCGCGCAGGAAACGCCCGTGCCGCGCAGGCCGCAATAGCCGCCCGGATTCTTGGCGAGATATTGCTGGTGCACATCCTCGGCGAAGTAGAACGGGCCGGCCTTGGCGATCTCGGTGGTGATGCGGTCCGTGCGTCCCGCCGCACGGAGAGCCGCCTCGTAGACGTCACGCGCCCGCCGCGCCGTTTCCAGGTCCGCCTCGTCGTCGAGATAGATCGCCGAGCGGTAGGTCGTGCCGATATCGTTGCCCTGGCGCATGCCCTGGGTCGGGTCGTGCGCCTCGAAGAAAGCCTTCAGCAACGTTTCGAGCGAGACCGCGGCGGGGTCATAGACGACGAGCACGACCTCCGCATGGCCGGTGAGGCCGGTGGTCGTTTCGTGATAGGTCGGATTCGGCGTGAAGCCGCCGGAATACCCCGCCGCCGTGACCCAGACGCCGGGGATCTGCCAGAGCAGCCGTTCGGCGCCCCAGAAGCAGCCCATGCCGAGAAGCACGGTCCTGAAGCCTTGCGGATAGGGGCCTTTCAGCGGCCGGCCGTTGACGAAATGCGTCTCGGACGTGGGGATGGGCTGGTCCCGTCCGGGCAGAGCCGCCTCGGGCGCGGGCATGACGGTCTTCTTGTTGAACGTGTCGATCAGGAACATCGTGGCCTCCTAGCCGGAATTTGAAGCAGTTCCAGCACAAGTGTGAAGCGGTTTTGCGGCCGCAATTGCGCGCAATGAATGTCAGGCGGTGAAGCGGCCGGCGAAGGGACGGCGCTTGTAGGCGACCATCCAGAAGAACAGCGAGACGGCGAGCAGCACGGCGAAGGCCGGCTGCGAAAGCACCCACATCGCCGCCGGATCCCATGCATAGGGATGGAGATTGCGCATGATGCCGTCGGCGACGAGGGCGATCGTATCGGGGCTTGCCGTGCTCCAGGCGACGGCGAGCGGCGTCAGCACCGGCTCGGAAGCCGAGACCGACTGGATCGCATCGATCGTACCCGCCATCACGGCGACGACGAGGGCGACAAGACTGATGGCCCTCAGGATGAACCGTATCATCGCACCCTCCCGGTGCCGCCTGCCGGAGTCGAATTCCGCTCCGCTTCATTCCTGCCTATAGATAGGAAGACGGGCGAGCGCGCGCAATCCTTCGCGCCAACGCGGGGCATCCTTCAAAAATCTGTCAGAAAGCGGTTGATCCGCCGGCAAACCTCGGTATATATCGCGCCGTCTCGCCGGAATGGAAACAGGAAAGCGATCCGCGCCGGACTGACCGCCGGCAGCGAGCGGACGGACAGGTGGCCGAGTGGTTGAAGGCGCACGCCTGGAACGCGTGTATAGGGGAAACTCTATCGAGGGTTCGAATCCCTCTCTGTCCGCCATTACGTTGTAGCGAACCCGAGATGAGGCTCCAGTTGGGGGGCTTTTTCTTTGTGTTTTAAAGGCGTTTAGCCGAGGCCTCCGAACCTCGGAGACCGGGGCCGTGTTGATTTTCGTCTCTCAACACCGCTACGTCTCTAACCGAGCGAACCTCGTTCGGCCCGGTTCGGCCGTGATAAAGATAGCCTTTTCAGCTAACTGGCAGTCTCGCTCGTCGATCCTTTCGGCGGCCAATCTCTCGGCGGGCATTTACGTCCAGAGAACGCGCAGTAGGCGTTTCGAGGCGAAAGGCTAAGCAACGGACCTTGTTAGTGCGTCAGCGGCAATGGCCGCTTAGGCGCCTCAGCGACCGGCTAAATCGGTTTCGCTGCGAAGCTCCAGCGGAGTGCTAGCCGAGGACCTGCGGGCACACGACGACTTTGACGTTCAGGCGGTTACCCGTTTTCTCGACGTCGGTCTCGATTCCCCGCGGATTGGTGCAATGGCGGTCCGGGTCGTAGATCACGCAGACGAGCGTATCGATCGCGTCCATCTTCGAGTAGCGACCGACGTCGATCAGAAGTTGGTTGATGACCTCCTTCTGCGTGAGGCCGCTGCGCGTCATCTTTGCCTCGATCACCAAGCGCGACCCCGGAAGATGAAAATCGACGCGGGAATGATTGCCGGCATAGGACGGCGTGTGCTCCTCCGGCCTGATGTCGTCGAAATGCAGACGCAGTATCGCATGTAGCAGGTCTTGCACGTCGTACTCATCGTTGATGCCAAACGGCGTGCGGCCGCGCTGCCGGGCCCGCATCGTGTCCGCGAAGAGCGGAAAACGCCGACATAGGCTTAGAACTAGATCGAGATCATTCATAAGCGCCTTAGGCACCAGGAGCCGGTCATTCACGCGATGCGCGAAGACGTGAGCGGCCGCGGCTTCAGCAGCGTCCCCGATGGTAAGGCCCTTAGAAAGCATCCGTTCCTGCAATGCGTGATCCAACTCCTCGTGGCGTTCGGTTGCGAGGCTTGGGAACGCAAAATCGATCGCAGCAGCTAACAGTAACTCCTGCGTAGATATCTCGCTGAATGGTGTATCGGGCGCGTTGATTTTCGCCGCGCCTTCTCGGTCCAGCAAGGAGATTGCAGCATGCGCCCCGAGCGCCGACATAGGCGCTCGAAAATGCCCTGCCAAAAATCCTCGGCGTAACGTGTTCACGAACCAAGTCCGATTGTCATCGTCGTCAGGAAGCGTTGCAAGACCTGCAGCGATGCCCAGCACCTCGATTGGATTGTAGATGAAAGATTGCCGATCGGAGGGGTATATCTCGCGGCCGCGTAGATGATCGATCGCAGCGAGCCAGGTTATTGTTGTCGCTTCATCACATCGACCCAGAAGATAGCCGTAGGTGGCGAGCTCGGGCGTCTTCCGAAGGGCTGCGGGAGTTGGGGCCGGAACCTCTCCTTCCGCGAAGCGCGGAGTCGGCAGGCCCGCTGCCGTGAGCGTCAGGGATGCCAGTGCCGTAGAGGTATCGGGCCACCTTGAGGTAGCGCTGAGGACCGCGTCTGCACTCTCCAGCACAGCCGCCGTCGAGATCATCGCAATCCGGGTCAGAGAAACCATCGGCTCCACTTCAGCTTCACGTTTAGGGCGGCTGGTGACCAGTCCGGCACGTTACGTAGGCGACCGAGCAGTTCTGCAATCCGCTCGGAGTAGAACACGGTCACCGGCGTTCCAGCAGGAAGCGTCGAACGCCACGATAAGCTGGTGAATTTTAATGCCTGTTCGGCAAGGTAGTCGACGTCGCGGAACGTCGAGTCTTGGTGCAGTGAGATAAGCAGCGGCGCTGGCAACGGCGTGTTAGGTCTCTTGATCAGGCGTGGTGCGTTCACGGCCAGAAGGCGTGTGAGGCGGCCAATCCGAGCAATGGTGCCTCGCGCCGGCGCGAAAACGCCCTTCCTGACGTCGCTGCCTTTGTAGGCGGCGATGCCGCGCTGCTTGCGGTCAAGGATCATGAACGGATGTTCGTGCGAAATCGTCACGAAGGCCATTTGGATGTCCTGTTCGCTGCCGATCTCCCTCGTACATTCGAACACGATGCTGGCGGCGTCGACACGCTTGAGGGGCCGGTGGGCGTGAAACACGACACGCACGGTATCGCCAGGCTGCCAGTTGTTACGCTTCTTGAGTTCTCGGAGGATCTGAAGCATCGATTCCCGAACGGCGTCGGGGTAGCCTTCGTATGCGCACTCCCTCGAGACGTTGCCTAGCAAGTACGTTCCGTCCCCGCTGAAGACGGTTGTAATTCCTACGAAACGTTGACGTTTGCTGGACCTACTCCCCGAAAGTTCGGCGACACCCATTCCAACCACGAGTTCGTCGTGGATCGTCTTGTCGTGATTCACGGTCCAAGGTGTGCCGTTGAGCTTTGCGTACATCGAGACAGCGAAATTCTCGAGCGTGTACTGCAGGCTCTTGGGCTCCTGAATGACTGTCGGCAGCCGGACTTCCTGAGTCGGCACGCCGAGTGTCATGAGCAAGGACTTTGTATGAATGTAGGGATTGATACCGTCTGGCAGGCGACTGTGCTCGTCGTAAAGGACGATGATGCCCGCCTGCACGTCCCCGCTCTCCGCCAACTTATCTTGAATGGCCCTGTTATAGTCGGCAGCCGCAGTCTGCCGATCGCTGATGTCGATATCGACGGGGCAAAGCACGAACTCGACTCTTACGAGGCCGAATACGTCGGTGAAACCTTTGGAGAAACCCGGATAGTTAGCTCCCATCCCATCACGGAAGAAGCGAAGAAAAACCTCAACCTTGCCCGCGGTCGATGATGGATAGGCAACCAGAATTCGCGGCGATCGCCCGGCGAAGCTGGAACGATCGTAGGGGCCATACTGCGATAGACCCGGCCATGCGTACTCGCTGCTCTTAGCGCCCGTGCGATCAAATACATACTCAACGGTCGGGGCGACACGGACATTCCGGTTCTCGCCGTCGTTGTTTAGGGCGATGCGATCGCCGACCGTTGCCGACAATCCCAGCCCGAGGAAAATCGGCTTCCGCGCAAGAAACTCGCCCATGCGCTTGACGGCCTCATCGAACCGCGGCCCGACACGGTACGTCGCCTCCTGATCGTCGAGGGCGGTGGTGAGCTTTTTGTAGTTGTAGCCCAGCAGCTTCGTCAGGCAGCGGGTGAAGTTTTCTTTGGATCCTTCAAGCTTCACGTCGGAAACCGGCACTTCGGTCGGGCCGGATTCTTCGGATAGATAGACGACGCTGTTCTCGATTGAACGAATGCGGCCCAGCAGGCGACGCTCCCCCGGCTGATACAGCCTGCGAACGACGTACATCCCGGTCAGGTCGATCCCTGCCGCATCAAGCTCAGAGATATCGGCTTCGATGTCGTACCGCATAGCGATCGTAACGAAGATGCCGATCCTGGTCTGGCCGTCGATTGGCTCGTATATCTTCGGGCTCAACGCAAACTTGGGCGTTACTCGAAATCCGGGAAGGAGCCTGTGCGTGATACCCGCTACATCCGCCGCATCGGCAATTAGCTCGGACTTTTTCGCGAGGAAAGTAAACGGCCGCTTCCGCACCGCTTCGTACCTCGGAAGGGCTTCTTCGATGGCATCGTCGAGGCGGGCTCTTAGTAACCATGGTTGATCGGCGGTATTCACAATGATCGAATCACCATCAACGTTGGGACCGCCCGCCTTGAGGCGGATGTGAAACAGCCTTCCATCGATGCGATGCACAAACCAGTATCCGCCTAGTCGCTCCCTCTCCTCTTTCACTTCGGAAGGATCGACGAGGTCGCGGACGACCGCTTCCACCTGTGCTGGTAAATTGACTTCGAACCCGTTGGTAACCAGCGGACGCACGCTGAGCGCAGGAGCGGTGTGGTAATCGTGTTCCTCTTGAATCTGCGCATGCATCCGCTTTGCCTCCTGCTGTCGCCGACTCGTGTTAGGATGTCAGAGGCTAGCACAAAGGCGAACTGCGGTGATGTGTTTGTAAGATCGAAGTATTCGCGTCCCCAGAATCACGCCGGCGCGGTACTCGTGCTGATCCGCGCAAGACCAATCCTACAGGTCAGTCACGTGTTCGATTTATGCATAAATGACTGAGGGACATTGATGCGCGTATGCTGACTTCACGGCGAAGGATCTAGTGCTACGCAAACACCGCCGCCATCTGCACCGCCCACGGCCGATCAGCAACCGCAACCAGGTCGTTGAGCGAGAGCGCCGGCGGCAAACGCCTGATTACGAGGTGTTCGAGCACTTCCGGTGACAGATAGGCGAGCCGCATCATTCGGCTCACGAACCGGTCGGAGACCTTTTCGGCGGTGGCGATGTCCTGAATGGTGGAAGCGGCACCGGACTCTATCTGCCGTCGCCAGCTCCATGCGCGAGCGATTGCGCGCAGTATATGAGGGTCTTGCGACCGGCCGTCCCGGATCGTCACCTCGTCGGGCGGTAGGATCTTCGGCCGCCCATTGCGTTTGCGGATCGTCAGGGGGATGACGACGCGGATGGTGTTCGTCGAGTCGGTCATGCACAGGCCTCCGTCTGGCGGGGGGCCATCATGTCCCGCAGGACCGAGCCCAGCCCTTCATGGCGCAGATCGACGGCGATGCCGTCTTCGCCGACGGTCACCCGCTCGACCAGAAGCTGGACGATGCGGGTCTGCTCCGCCGGATAGAGCGCCGCCCAGAGCTGGTCGAATTCGCCGAGCGCCTGGACGACCGCCTTCTCATCGACGGCCGAGCTCTCTTCGCGAAGGGTCTTTATGGTCCGCGCCGCGATCTCGGGCGCGCGGATCATGCGGCGGATTTCGCCGACGACGGCGTCCTCGACCATGCCGGCGGGCAAGCGCAGCGGGCCGCAAGTCTCGCCGGTGGGGCGGTTTCGTATCAGGTCCATCGACGCGTAGTAGCGGTAGAGGCGCGTGCCCTTCTTCGTCGCCGTCGGCGTCATCGCCGTGCCCGTTTCGGTGAAGATGATCCCTTTCAGCAGGGCCGGCGTCTGGCGGCGAGTGTTCTTCGCCCGCAGGCGCGGGCTCTCCTGCAGGATGCTGTGCACCTTGTCCCACAGAGTTTGATCGATGATGGCCTCGTGCTCGCCGGGATAGGCCGTGCCCTTGTGGACGGCTTCGCCGAGGTACACCCGGTTGTTGATCAGTTTGTAGAGGAATCCCTTGTCGATCGGCTTGCCGCGCTTGTTCAGCACGCCTTCGGCGGCGAGCGCTTTTGCCAGCGTCGTGGCGGAGCCGAAGGCGACAAACTTCTCGAAGATCATCCGGACCGTCGCGGCCTCGGCCGCGTTGACCACCAGCTTGCGGTCACGCACGTCGTAGCCCAGCGGGACGTGACCGCCCATCCACATGCCGCGCTTGCGGGATGCCGCGACCTTGTCGCGGATGCG